>JADFCZ010000018.1 GCA_018263295.1 Conexibacter sp. | reverse complement strand
CGGGATCTGCATCAGGCCCGAGCCGATCCCGATCCGCTCGGTCCGGTCGGCGAGCACCGCCAGCACCGAGACGACGTCCTGGCCCCACGCCTCCGAGACCCAGACGCACTCGAGCCCCGCCTCGTCGGCGGCGGTCGCGAGGGCGATCTGCTCCTCGAACGGGTACCAGGGCCAGTACAGCGCGGAGAGGTGGATCTTCACGCCGCGATCCTATTCGGGACCGGAACCGGCCCCGGTCCTCACGGCCTCGCCGGCACCTGGGGCTCGCCGAGCCCGTACGTGTCGTAGTCGCCCCACTTGCTGAACGTCTTGTGCGTCGGGCCGTGGAAGTCCGAGGACGCCGTCGGGACGAGTCCGAACTCCTCGCAGAGCTCGAGGCAGTGCTTCGTCTGCTCCTCGGTGTGAGGCGGGTAGAAGGTCTCGATGCCGTCGAGGCCGACGTCGCGGACGAGGCTCTCGACGAGGTCGCGGACCTGGTCAGGATCCTTGACGTCCCAGTAGGGGTGGGCGACGACCGCGACCCCGCCGGCCTCGTGGATCAGGTCGACGGCCTGCTCGGCGCTCGGCCAGCTGCGAGAGACGAACGCCTTGGCGCCGGGAACGAGGTACTCCTCGAAGAACGGGCCGAGGTCGGGCCCGGCGCCGGCCGCCTTGGCGATGTGCGGGCGGCCGATCGCGTCGGCGGCGCCGGCCTTCGCAACGGCGTCCTCGAACGAGACGTCGACGCCGTGCTCGTTGAGCTTGGCGATGATCTGCTTGGCACGGTCGACGCGCTCCTGCTGGGCGCGGTCGCAGGCGGGCTGGATCTTCTCGAGGTCGACCCAGTAGCCGCAGATGTGGAGGTCCTCGGAGTACTTGTGGACGCAGGACATCTCCACTGCGGGCACGTTCTCGATGCCGAGCTCGGCAGCGATCCGGTTGGCCTCCTCGACGCCGGCAACGCCGTCGTGGTCGGTCAGGGCCATGACGGTGATCCCCGCTTCGGCAGCGGAGCGAACGACGTCGGCGGGCGGGAGCTGGCCGTCGGAAACGGTCGAATGAGACTGAAGATCGATCATGTCTGCCATTCTTACCCATCTCGGTCAAGAATGCCGGGGCACCCACGATGAGAATCTCAGCCAAAGCCGATTACGCCGTCCGAGCGACGCTCGAGCTGGCCTCCTCCCCCGACGGCAAGCCGATCAAGGGGACGCAGCTCGCCGAGGCGCAGGAGATCCCGTTGCAGTTCCTCGAGCACATCCTGCTCGACCTCAAGCGGGCCGGCATGGTCCGGACCAAACGCGGCGCCCGCGGCGGCTACTGGCTCGCCGAGGACCCGGCCAAGGTGTCCGTCGCGGACGTGATCCGCGCCGTCGAGGGGCCGCTCGCCAACATCCAGGACCTGCCGCCCGAGGAGACCAAGTACGACGGAGCCGCCGAGCGCCTGCGCGACGTCTGGATCGCCGTTCGCCAGAACCTCCGCGAGGTGCTCGAGAACGTCACCCTCGAGGAGCTGGCGAGCAAGAAGCTGCCGCCGGCCGTCACCTCTCTGCTCGACGAGCCCGAGGCGTGGGTGGCGCGTGAGACGGGCACTCACGACGTGGTGTCGTAGCGGCCCGTTCCGGTAATATCGCGCTTCTGTTTCTAGACTGATCCGGTCGAGAAGGTGGGCAATCCGCCTCGCCTCGAGACCTCCTCCCCCTCTCCAGCAGCTTCCAATGGATCCCGCGATCGTCGCTTTCGGCTTCGGCATCGGCCTTCTGGTCGGCATGACCGGGATGGGCGGTGCCTCGCTGATGACGCCGCTGCTGATCCTGATCTTCGGGATCCAGCCGGTCACCGCGATCGGGACCGACATCTTCTACGCCGCGGTCACGAAGACGTTCGGCGGTATCCAGCACCTCCGCGCGGGCACCGTCCACAAGGGACTGGCGTTCTGGATGGCGGTCGGCAGCGTCCCTGCGGCCCTGGCCGGCGTCGGGGTAATCGACTATCTGCAGCGAACCGTCGGTGAGGATCAGCTCGACGGGATCGTCTTCGGGATCCTCGGTGCGACCCTGCTCGTCGTCGGCATCTCGACCGCCCTGCGCACGGTCTTCATCCCCGACGTCATCAAGGAGCGATACGCGCTCCACCTCCAGCGCCGCCACATCATCGCGGCCATCGCCACCGGCGTCGTCACCGGCTTCGTCATCGGCCTCACCTCGGCCGGCTCGGGAACCCTCATCGCGATCATCCTGATCGCCGTCTTCCGGCTGACGCCGCAGCGCGTCGTCGGCACCGACATCTTCCACGCAGCCGTGCTGCTCTGGGCCGCGGGAATCGCCCACTGGGTCGGCGGCAACGTCGACTTCGGCCTAGCCGGCAACATCCTGCTCGGATCCGTGCCGGGTGTCCTCGTCGGCGGACGCCTCGCGTTCAGGAGCGGCAAGAACCTGCTCCGGACCCTTCTCTCGCTGGTCCTGATCGCTTCGGGCATCGCCCTGATCGCCAAGGGCGACGGCCAGGTGGTCGTCGTCACGGTCGCCTTCGTCTCGCTGATCTTCGGCGTCGTCTTCACCTACGTCCTCCGCCGCGAGGTCAAGCTGCCCCACGGCGAGGGCATCCGGGCCTGGAAGCTCGTCAGCTTCCCGTGGGCGCGCCCCGACCACGTCAAGCAGATGGCGGAGCTCAACGCCCAGCGAAACGACGGGGCGGCGAAGGCCGCGGGCAAGAAGGACGACAAGCCCGACAAGCCCAAATCGCGAACCTGAAGGTCGATAGGCTCCCGCCGGCATGGACTTCTCCCTCGGCGACCGCCTCGAAGAGCTCCTCGGCCGCGTTCGCGGCTTCATGGAGGAGAACGTCTACCCGGTCGAGGCCGAGGCGATGCAGGCGCTCGACGACGAGGTCGAACCGGGCGTCGCCTACCCGGAGGTCATCGTCGGAATCCGCGAGAAGGCTCGCGCCGAGGGCCTCTGGAACCTGTTCATGCCCGGCGAGGAGCACGGTGCCGGGCTGACCAACTGGGAGTACGGGATGCTCTGCGAGGAGATGGGCCGGAGCCCGGTCGTCGCGCCGATGGCGTTCAACTGCGCCGCTCCCGACACCGGCAACATGGAGATCCTCGCCGAACACGGCACCGACGAGCAGAAGCGGCGCTGGCTCGAGCCGCTGCTGAACGGCCACCACCGCTCCTGCTTTTCGATGACCGAGCCGGAGGTCCCCGGCTCCGACCCGACGACGCTGCAGGCCCGCGCCGAGCTCGACGAGGACGCCGGCGAGTGGGTCATCAACGGCCACAAGTGGTTCACCTCGGGCGCGGTCGGCGCCGACTTCGCGATCGCGATGGTCGTCTCCGATCCCGACGCGGCCCCCTATGCGCGGGCGAGCATGATCATCGTTCCCGTCGACAACCCCGGCTTCAACCTCGTCCGCCCGGTGTCGGTTATGGGCCACGACAAGGGCCCCGGCCACTGCGAGATCCGCTACGAGGACTGCCGCGTCCCCGCCGACAACCTGCTCGGCCCCCGCCAGGCGGGCTTCGTGATCGCCCAGGACCGCCTCGGCCCCGGCCGCATCCACCACTGCATGCGTGCGATCGGCACCTGCGAGCGCGCGATCGAGCTGATGAGCCGCTACGCCAACCAGCGCGAGGCCTTCGGCTCGAAGCTCGCCGACAAGCAGTTCATCCAGGACTTCATCGCCAAGAGCCGGATGGAGACCGAGCAGGCGCGCCTGCTGACGCTCAAGGCCGCCTGGCTGATGGACACCGCCGGCAAGCGCGAGGCGCGCCGGGAGATCTCGATGATCAAGGTCGTCGCCGCCAACGTCGTCATGGACGTCCTCGACCGCGCGATCCAGACGCACGGCTCGCTCGGCATGTCCGACGACACCCCGCTTGCAGCGATGTGGCGCTACAGCCGGATGCTGAAGGTGGCCGACGGACCGGACGAGGTCCACAAGATGGTCATCGCCCGGCGCGAGCTGAACAAGTACGCGTAGCCCCGACGGC
>JADFCZ010000017.1 GCA_018263295.1 Conexibacter sp. | reverse complement strand
CAGCCGGTCGACCGCCTCGTCGGCGGCCTCGGCCAGCCGGCCGACGTTCCTGCCGAACTCCTCGAATCCGTCCTCGGGCTTGCCGTACTGGCCCTTGGCGTAGCGGGAGTAGACGCCCTCCAGAATGATCGCGAGCTTCCAGTAGCCGAGGGCGACGAAGAAGTCGATCTCGGAGAGGTCGCGGCCCGACCGCTCGGCGTAGCGGGCCCTCACGTCCTCGCGGCCCGGGAACCCCGTCGCCATCGTCGCCGGCTCGAACAGCGGCAGCAGCGTGTCGCCCTCCTCGCCCCAGTAGACGAGGAGGAGGCCGACGTCGGCGAGCGGGTCGCCGAGCGTGCACAGCTCCCAGTCGACGACCGCGGCGACCTCGCCGCCAGGCGTCAGGATCATGTTGTCGAGGCGGTAGTCGCCGTGGACGAGCGTCGCCGGGCCCTGCTCGGGGATCCGCTCCGCGAGCCGCTCGTGCACGCGCTCGACGAGCGGGATCTCGCGGGTCTTCGACCCCTCCCACTGCTTCCCCCACCGACGGAGCTGGCGGGCGACGTAGTCCTCCTTCTTGCCGAGATCGCCGAGCCCGATCTCGTCGGGCACCTGGGCATGGATCTCGACCAGGGTGTCGACGACCCGCTCGCCGATCGCCCGGCGCTCGCCCTCGTCGAACTCGTCGGCGTCAGCCCGCAGTCGCAGGATCGGGCCCGCGATGAAATCCATCACGTAGAAGGGAGCCTCGTTGACCGACTCGTCGGTGCAGTAGCCGGCGATCGGAGCGACCGGGACCGGTGTCCGCGCGAGCGCCGAGACGACGCGGTGCTCGCGGCCCATGTCGTGCGCGGAGCCGAGCGCCTTGCCCATCGGTGGGCGTCGCAGGGCCCACATGTGGCCGGCCGAATCGGTCACCCGGTAGGTCAGGTTCGAGCGCCCGCCGGCGATCCGCTCGTAGCTGAACGGCCCGCTCGCACCGGCGACGTTCGCCTCCAGCCAGGCACCGACCCGCTCGCCGTCGATGCCCTCCGGGCTCTCGGTCTCCTCCGCCACGGCGTGCAGCCTATTGAGCGGCCGGTTGGCATGATTGCGCCATGGCGGAACCCGAGCTGCGCGGGCTGCTCGTCGACTTCGGCGGCGTCCTGACCACCAACATCTGGGAGAGCTTCGACGCGTTCTGCGAGAACGAGGGCCTCGAGCGCGGCACCGTCCTCGAACTCTTCCGCGGCGACGGCGAGGCCCTCGCCCTGCTCCGCTCGCTCGAGCGCGGCGCGGTCACCGACAGCGAGTTCGAGCGCGACTTCGGCGAGATCCTCGGGGTCCCGCCCGAAGGCCTGATCGACCGGCTGTTCGGTGGGCTGTCCCCGGAGCAGGCGATGATCGACGCCGTGTCCTCGGCCCGGGAGGCCGGGATCAGGACCGGGCTGATCTCCAACTCCTGGGGCACAGGCATCTACGAACGGGCGCCGCTCCGGATCTTCGACGCGACCGTGATCTCCGGCGACGTCGGCCTCCACAAGCCGCAGCCCGAGATCTATGAGCTCGGCGCCGAGCGGATCGGAATCGAGGCCACGGCGTGCGTCTTCGTCGACGACCTCCGCGAGAACGTCGCCGGCGCAGAGGCCGTGGGCATGACGGCGATCCTCCACCGCGACCCGGAGACGACGATCCAGGAGCTGGAGCGCCTACTGGGGATACCAATAGCCGCGTAGCCGGCCGAAGAGACGACGCTATGGGAATCGCGCGTCGGAGAGGCGGCGCACTGCTTCCGGCAGCCCCGAAGGGGATGCCGTGATCTGAGCGCCGCCGGAGCCCGCCAACGGTCCGATCGAAGCGGACGCGCAGCGGAGCATTCGATCGGGGTTGTTACAGCAGCTTCTCCTCGATCACCGTTCGCAGCTGCGGGTTCGTCCAGCGGCCCGTCGCCTGCTCGATCCTGATCCCGACCTCGCCGCCGGCGATCTCGAGCGTCCCGATCTGGTTGCGGAAGCGTGGTCGGGTCGTCATCTCCCAGCTCAGCCGGGGCGGCCGCACGCTCGCCGAGGCGGCCAGCATGCGACCGAGCTTCGCCGCGATCCAGGTGTGCCCGAACCCGAGCACCAGCCGTTCGCTGAGCTGCAGCTCCTTGCGCAGCCCCGAGCAGACCGCGTGCCAGACCTTCGAGTGGACGGTGCCGACGTTGCTGGGCAGGTTCACCTTCGAGACGAAGCAGTGGTGCACGTCGCCGCCGAACATCACGACCGTCTCGGGCGGATCGCCGCACTCCCCCGATGCGATGTCGATCACGAGCTGCTCCAGCTCGCGGTAGGAGCGCTGGAAGCAGGCCCAGTGGTCGAGGTTCGCCGCGATCCTGACCTTCTCGCCGAACGGCTTGAAGCGCTTGCCCCATGCACCGTCGCCGATCGCCTCCGACCAGGCCTCGACGTCGTGCATCCCATAGGGCAGAAGAAATGGGAGCGAGCTCGCCAGCAGCAGGTGCGGGCGGCCGTCGTCGGCGCGGTCCTTGACCCACTCCCACTCCTCCTCGGAGACGATGCGGCGCTCACCCTCCTCGAGCCGCCTGCCGGCCCGCGAGTCGACGACCACGAGGCGCGCCGGGCCCAGGTCGCTGCAGAAGCTGAACCGCGAGTGGCCCTCCTGGCTCTCGGCCCGCTTGGCGAGGTCGCGAACCACC
>JADFCZ010000016.1 GCA_018263295.1 Conexibacter sp. | reverse complement strand
CCCGCCGATCACGCGGCCCTCGTACCAGTCGGTCTGCCGCTTCTCCTCGAGCCAGGCCTGGGAGGTCTTCCACTTGTCGTTGATCTCGTGGTCGTCGAAGATCATCGAGGTCGGCAGCGTCGAGAGCATCCAGCGGACGACCGGATAGGTCCAGATGTCCCGGTATCCGACCGTGTACTCCTCGAAGTCCTCGAGCACCTCGACCGGCCCGTCGGAGTGCACCTCGCGCGGGGCGACGATCTCGCGGACGTTCTTGGGCGGCTGGTCGGCGTAGAGCTGATCGCCCAGCATCACCATCGCGTCCGGCCAGATCGCCTTCGGCTGGCGGAGCATCCGCAGCGCGAAGGTGTGCATCGCGTCGATCCCGCGCCCCTTCGGATGCCACCAGCGCTGGAAGGTGTGCGGCGGCCGGTGCGGCGCCGAGGTCCGGCAGGACCCGAACAGCAGGCGCAGGTCACCGTCGGCGGCGATCGGCCGGATCGACGGGTGGGGGAACTCGTAGCCCTCGGGCGGCCAGGCGCAGTGGCCGTCGAGGTGCACCTCGTACTCGTGGTGCTCGCCCGTCGTCAGCCCGTCGATCGCGACGATCGCGAAGTGGTGGTCATCGACCGTGAAGGTCTTCGACTTCCCTCCGAGGATCTCGACCTCGCAGGGGGCGTCGGTCTCGACCCAGACGGTCGCGGTCGTCTCGCCGATGTGGCGCAGCATTGGACCGACGATCACCTCGGGCATGGACTCCCATTTCCCGGCTGCGGCGGAACTCAATCGGGGCGTCCGCAGGTCGGCTCGCGGCGCAGGAGCCCGCCGAGCGAGAACGACGCGCGGACCTCGATCTCCTGTAGCGGCGGAGCGCCGTCGGGGACCGTCAGCAGGGTCGAGTCCCTCCCCTGCGGTTCCAGGCAGCCTTCGCCGGCGACGATCTGCATGTAGGGCGAGTAGCGCATCCTGATCAGGTAACGCCCCGGGCCCGGAACCGTCAGGGCGTATCCGTCGGGACCGACCGAGTCGAGCCGGGTCGACTGCCGGTCGGCCGGGTCGACCTTCCAGAGGACCCAGTGCTCGTTCGACCAGACCTCCTGCAGATAGGAGAGGTCGCTGCCGCTGACGAGCCGGGCCTCGTCCTCGGCGAGGAAGTCGAGTTGGGCGTCGGGCACCGCGACGTAATCGACCCCGTGACCACGCAGCCACTTCGCGTAGGCGACCTCGGTCAGCCGGCCGTCGGTGAACCGGTGGAAGTCGTCGGATTCGAGCTGGCGGAGCCAGCCGCGCGCGAGCGGTACGCGCTCGGCGACGTAGACCGATTCCCAGCGGCTTCGGGTCGGCGGGATCTCGACCCGGATCGGCTTACCGTCGCTCAGCGCCTCGAGCTCGGCGACGAGCGGCTGGTAGTAGGAGGCCTCGGTGGACGGATCGCCGCTCGCGGCCCTGACGTCGTGGAAGGTCGCCGCCCACTGCCACCAGAGCAGCGGCGCCGCCAGCAGCAGCAGGACGACGGGGCGCCGACGGTAGAGGGCGAGCGCCATGACCGGCCCGGCGAAGGTGGCGCCGAGGCGGATCGCGTTGCTGCCGAACGGCGTCTCGAGGCAGAACGCCGCGATCGCGACGAGCGCGTAGAGGGCGATTCCGGCGCGAAGGGTCGTCTCACCGACCGGCAGGGCCGCGAAGCAGACGGCGCAGGCGACCGGGATCCAGATGAACGTGTCGGTGGTGAACGGCTGAAAGCCGTCGGTGGGGAACGCCAGAGCGAGAGCCGCGGTCCCGGCGACGGCGAGCACGAGCACGACGAGCGCAGTCCGATTCAGGCTCCGCCGCGAAGGTGTCGAGATCGGCTGCAGCCGCGACGCGATCAGGACGGCAGCCGCTGCGATCGCGGTGTAGAGGCCGGCGACCGGGCTCGCGAGCGCGGCGGCGAGCGCGGCGGCGCCGCCGAGCGCCGGGCGGCGGCGCTGCAGCGCCAGCACCGCGAGCAGTCCCAGCGCGAGCCCGAGCGCGAAGGTGATCCGCCCGCCGAAGAGCGACACGGTCGAGCCGAAGCCGAACCAGAGCGCGCCCAGCCAGGCCCGCTCCCCGTAGGCGCGGAAGGCGATGGCCGCGAACGCGACCGCGGCGACGAGCGCGCAGGCGACGCCGAGGGCGGCCGGCCCGAGCCAGGCGCCGAGCGGCGGGTAGAGCAGGCTGTAGCCGGGGATCGTGTGGCCCCCGTACCAGGCCTCGTTGTAGAGGACCCAGCCGTGCGCGTCCCAGAGGTCGGCGCGGAACACCTGGGCCGAGAGATCGAGCGTCTGCGGCTCCCAGACGAGGTAGACGGCGCTGAAGACCGCGGCGACGGCAGCCGCGAGCAGCACGACCGGGCCCTGCCGGCTCCTCGCCGCGAGCGGAACCCCCACAGGGCTCCTAACCGTTGGCGTACTCGAGCCGGATCTGCTTGCCCTTCAGCTTGGTGCCGTCGAGCCGGTCGAGTGCCTTCTCGGCCTGGTCGCCGTCGAGGTCGACGAACGTGAAGCGCTCGAGGACGCGAACGTCGTGGATGGCCTCATCGGGGATGACGGCACCCTCGCTGAGCGCCCAGCGGACGTCGTCGTCGGTGATCCCGCTGCGGGCTCCGCGGTTGATGAAGAGCTTGACGTGGCCGTTGGGATCCGGGGCCTCCGGCGGGCTGCTCTCGCCGCCGAGATCGACGCCGCTCTCCTCCTCGGCCTCGGCGATCACGGGCCCGACGCCGGGTGATGCCTCGTCGACCGGCTCGCGCTGCTCACGATCGCGGCGGCGCTCGTGGCGGCGCTTCGGGCGCGGCGCGTGGTCGAGACGCTCCTCCGGCGGCTCCCACTCCCCGATCGAGGTCTTGACGTCGCGCTCGATCTGATCGATCTCGCTGCGCTCCTTCGGGGTGACGAAGGTGATCGCGCGGCCGGTGCGGCCGACGCGGCCGGTGCGGCCGATCCGGTGGACGTAGATCTCGCTGTTGTTGGGAAGGTCGTAGTTGATGACGTGGGTGACGTGGTCGATGTCGAGGCCGCGAGCGGCAACGTCGGTGGCCACGAGCAGCGGCGACTTGTGGTCCTTGAAGGAGATCATCACGCCGTCGCGCTGGCCCTGGCTCATGTCGCCGTGCAACGCCTTCGACTGCAGGCCGCGGTCGCGGAGGGTGCGGTCGAGCCGCGCAGTGCCGATCTTCGTCCGGCAGAAGACGATGGCCTGCTCGGGCTCCTCAGCCTTCAGCACCTCGATCAGCCGGTCGGTCTTGCGCTTGGCGTCGACCTCGACGTAGGCCTGCTCGATGGCGTCGACCGTCAGCTTCTTCGGCGTGATCGAGATCGTCACCGGGTCGTACATGTAGGACTCGGCGAGGCGGGCGATTGGCGGCGGCATGGTCGCGCTGAACAGCATCGTCTGGCGGCCGCCGGGGCACATCCGCAGGATCCGCTCGACGTCCTCGATGAACCCGAGGTCGAGCATCTCGTCGGCCTCGTCGAGGACGACGTAGCGGGTGCCGGTCAGAACCAGGGCGCCGCGGGAGATCAGGTCCTTCATCCGGCCGACGGTCGCGACGATGACGTGCGCCTTGGAGCGCACGCGGGCGGCCTGGTCGCGGACCGAGGTGCCGCCGAAGACGGCGACGACGTTGACGTCGAGGTGCTCGGCGTAGGACCGCAGCGCCTGGGTGACCTGGATGCAGAGCTCGCGGGTCGGGGTGAGGACGATCGCCTGGGTCTCGTCGTCGTTCGGGTCGAGGTACTGCAGCAGCGGCAGGCCGAAGGCCGCCGTCTTGCCGGTCCCGGTCTGGGCCTGACCGATCATGTCGTGGCCGGCGAGCAGCTCGGGAATCGCCTTCTCCTGGATCGGGGAGGGCTCCTCGTAGCCGAGCTCGTCGAGCGCACGGCAGAGGTCCTCCTTGAGGCCGAGGTCGCGGAAGGAGGTCACAGCGTCGGATCCAGCAGGAGCTTGCCGTGAGTCGCCCGGTCCTGGAGGGCCCGGTGCGCCTCGGCAACGTTCTCGAGTTCGTACTTTCCGCCGATCACGACCTCGAGTTTGCCGGAACCGACGGCTTCGAGCAGTTCGCTGATGCCCTGGCCGAGCAGATCCGGTCGTTCGAGCAGGTGCACGATCCAGAAACCGACGACGGCGCGGCTGGTCCGCATCAGCTTCTGGGACATGATCTGGTTGGGCTCGCGCGAGGCGATCCCGAACGTGACGAGGCGGCCGAAGGGCGCCAGGACCGAGAGGCAGGCGTCGAACGCATCCCCGCCGGACATCTCGAGGACGATGTCGACCTGCTCGCCCCCGTTGGCCTCGAGGATGGCTTCCGCGAGGTCCTCGGAGCGGGAGTCGACCGCCGCGTCGGCGCCGAGGCCGATCGCGAGCTCGCGCTTCTCCGGCGTCGAGGCGAGGGCGATCACGCGTCCCGCCCCATAGCGCTTGGCGAGCTGCACGGCCTGGGTGCCGGTGCCGCCGGCGGCGGCCTGGACGACGACGCTCTCCCCGCGCTCGAGCCGCCCGCTGATCCGCAGCAGCGCCCACGCGGTCAGGCCCTGGAGCAGGACGCCGGCCGCCTGGTCGTCGTCGACCTCGTCGGGGATCGGAACCAGCGCCCGGCGCGGAACGACGACCTTCTCGGCATAGCCGCCGTTGGTGATCACCGCGGCGACCCGGCGGCCGTCCGGCGTCCGGCCGCTGATCTCGGCGCCCGGGATCAGCGGCAGCTCGGCCTTGGCCAGGTACTGGTTCTGGCGCTGATGGGTGTCGGCGAAGTTCATCCCGGCCCTGGCGACCTCGACCACGACGTCGTCCGGTCCCGGCTCGGGATCGGGCAGATCGACGACCTCGAGCACCTCGGGCCCGCCGAACTCCTTGATCTGGACGGCTCGCATTCGGCGGCAGAGTCTGACGCCTCCCGCCCGCGGGCGGGCTACGCCGCTCAGCGGCCTCGCGAAATGCGCAGCAGCCGGTCGGCGCCGATCTTGCGCATCCTCGTCTCGCCGCCTCTGGACCAGTGGACGACCAGCCGCTTCACGACCCGGGCCGAGCCGAGGCCGAAGTAGAGCCGGTAGTGACCCTGGGAATGCCGGGCGTCGTCGTTCTGGCCGACCCACTGGGTCAGCGTGCGGCCACCGCGGAGGTGAATCGCCGCGCTGGCGCCGAGCGCCTCGCGGTTCTTGCGGCCCCCGGTCAGCTCGACCTCGAGCCAGTTACCCGCCCGGGTGACGTTGCGTTTGCGGATCACGTGGCTGCTCGGCGAGAACTCCCGCCGCGAGGTGGCGATCAGCGGGTCGCGGCGGCCGTCGTTGTCGTAGTCCATCCACTCGACGATCGCGTAGCCGACCTTGCTCATGTTCAGGGCGCCGGTGCGCTCGAACCTGCCGCTCCGGCGCTCCCAGCGGTAGATCCCCTGCGGCGCGAGGCTGACGTCGAGGCGGCCGTCGTTGTCGTAGTCGACGAACGACGCGCCGGCCGCGTGGCCGGGCAGGCCCAGCCGGGACGGGACCGGTTGCAGCCGCCCGTTGCGATTCGAGAGCAGGCGAACCCCGCGCCCGCCGGTGAGCAGGACGTCGAGCGTGCCCGAGTTGTCGTAGTCGCCGAGCGCGATCTGCTCGGCCTCGCCGCCGCCGTCCACCGTCTGGATCCTGCTCCAGTGCGCCTCCGTCGAGCGCCATACCTCGAGCCCACGGCGGGTCGAGACGAGCAGCTCGGTGCCGCCGCGGTCGAGCTGGGCCCAGCGGTAGGCGCTGCCGACGGACCGCGGCGCCTCGAGTTGGACGAACCCGCCGCGGAACACCTGGGTGAAGAGCTTCGGGATGTCGCCCTCGCACGTCGCGAGGAGGTCGAGCCTCCCGTCGCCGTCGGCGTCTCCGTAGGAGACCGAGCGCCCGCGACACCTGCCCTTGGTCATCCCGCTGATGAGGATGTCGTCGACGTATCCGGCGGCGTCGCCGGAGACCAGCAGCTGATCGGCCACGAGGCCGAAGAACTTCTTCGACGCGATCCCTCCCCCGAGCCCACCGGTCGTGACGAACACGTCCTGGTCGCGGTCGCCGGCGACGTCGGCGAAAGCGAGGCCGTGACGATCGCGGAGCTTGAACTGGAACCGGTTGGCGTCGGGGGCGACGGCACCGGTTCCGACCTTGATCTCGCCCGGGGTCACCGCGGTCGGGCCGGTGGCGGCGAAGTCGAACTGGATCGGCAGGTCGGCCAGGCCGTTCGATGCGAGAACGAAGCCGCCCCCGGCACGGACGTCGAAGTCGACGACGGGGCGGTTGTCCTGGTCGTAGGAGATCGCGACGTCCGCGCCTTCGGACCTTCGGACCACCACCCTGCGGGTGTAGAGGCTGATCCGGCCCGACGTCGGCAATGCGGTGGACCGGAGGTGGAGCTGACCCGCGTCGCCCGGCTCGTCGGTCGGCCAGATGTAGACCCCGGGATCGTCGTCGGGCGGCTCCTGCAGCAGGTCGAGGCCCGGGAACCGGGGGTCGGGCCCGAGCCCCATCAGGTTGATCTCGTCGCGGAAGGAGCGGCCGCCGACGTTGCGCAGGAACACGGACCTGAACTTGTGATTGGTCGTGAAGATGTCCTGGTTGCCGTCGCGGTCGGGATCGGCAACGCCGATGTCGAACAGCCGCTTGGTGATGATCCGGGCGTTCGGGGCTGAATCGAAGCGCGGCTTCGCCGCCGGCGACGGCGCAGCGGCGGACACCGCGAACAGTGTCGCGAGCGCACCGATGGCAATCGACCTCCGCCCCACCCCCGGAAGCGTAATCGTGCCTCTCGCGCCCGGTGCCGGTAGAGTGCCGCGGCCGTGGCCCTGACCGTCGTCGGATCCATTGCCTTCGACGCCGTGCGGACCCCGTTCGGCGAGCGAGAGCGCATGCTCGGCGGTTCGGCGAGCCATTTTGCGCTCGCGGCGAGCTTCTTCACCGACGTCCGCGTCGTCGGGCCGGTGGGCGACGACTTCGGTCCCGAGGAGATCGGGGTGCTCGAGTCGCACGGCGTCTCGACCACCGACATCGAGCACGTCGAGGGCGGACGCACCTTCTTCTGGCGCGGTCATTACGACCACGACATGAACATCGCCCACACCGACGACACGCAGCTCAACGTCTTCGCCGAGTTCGTCCCGAAGCTGTGCGAGGAGAACAGGAACGCCGAAATGCTGTTCCTCGGCAACATCCAGCCCGATCTCCAGCGCCAGGTCCGCGAGGAGGCCGACGGCGCCAGGTTCGTCGCACTCGACTCGATGAACCTCTGGATCGAGACGGCGAGAGAGCCGCTGCTCGACGTGATCGGGATGATCGATTGCGTCCTCCTCAACGATGCCGAGCTGAGGATGCTCACGGACGAGCCCAACCTCGTCGTCGCCGCCCACGAGATCATGAAGCACGGCCCGACGATCGTCGTCGTCAAGCGCGGCGAGTACGGCGCGGCGCTCTTCACCGGCAACGACACCTTCGCGATGCCGGCGCTCCCGATCGCCGAGGTCCGCGACCCGACCGGCGCCGGCGACTCCTTCGCCGGCGGCTTCCTCGGCTTCCTCGACGGCCTCGGGGCCCACAGTCCCAGCAACGGTGAGCTCCGCCAGGCCATGGTCCGCGGCTCCGCGATGGCCTCCTTCAACGTCGAGGACTTCGGGACCGAGCGGGTCCGCCGCCTCGAGCGGGACGAGATCGACGCCCGTGTGACCGCCTTCAAGGACCTGACGCACTTCTAGGGCGGGGGCGTGCGTCCAGTGGGCGGGATTACGACCAGATGTGAGCGCGATTCCGCCCAATACTGCGGTTGCCGACCTGGCGGGCCGGCAGCACGGAGTAGTAGCGCGCAGGCAACTCCTCGATCTCGGAGTCCCGTCGTCACGAATCTCGCGCTGGAGCCGCGAGGGATACCTCCACTCGCTGCACCGAGGCGTCTACGCCGTCGGTCACCGCCGGATCTCGCAGGAAGGGCGATGGCTGGCGTGCGGCCCGGGCGCGGCTCTGAGCTTCGGCGCCGCCGGCCAATGCCGCGGGATCCTGCCGGCTCAGCAGCGATTGGCGGTCCACGTTTCCGTTCCACATTCCTCGGGAGCGAATCCGGACGGGGTCGCAGTCCACAGAGTCCGTTCCCTCGCCGACGTCTCCCTACATCGCGGGATCCCCACGACGACCGCGACGCGCACGGTCTGGGACCTCGCATCGGTGCTGACGCCCCTGCAGGTGCGGCGGGCTTTCGAGCAGGCCGAGAAGCTGCGGGTCCTCGATCGGGAGCGGCTGGGGGCGCTGCGATCGGCGGCGCCGTCCCGTCGCGGGGCGGCGGTGATCAGGCAGCTCCTCGCCGAGGCGCCGCTGCCGCTGGAGGCGACCAGGTCCTGGCTCGAGGAGGTGATCGCCGACGGCGGCGATCACCTGAGCCGGCGACAGCGACGGCTCGACAACGAACGGGACGCTCAGCTCGGGCGGGCCGGCTTCCTGATCAGGCGCTTCGAGTACTACGCGGCGGTGGATCGGGACGCGGTCGCGGCGGAACTCGCGCTGATTCTCCGCGAACGGGGTAATGAGGCGATGCTGGGATACTAGTTCCGAGCTTTTCCGCTGAATCCGATCGAGGAGAGACAGGTGGCCGACACTCTCACCATCACCGACAACCGCACCGGGAAGTCCTACGACGTCGACATCACCGACGAGACGATCAAGGGGATCGATCTCCGGCAGATCAAGGTCAACGAGGACGACTTCGGGATGATGACCTACGACCCGGGCTACACGAACACCGCTTCGTGCCGCTCGGCGATCACCTACATCGACGGCGAGGCGGGGGTCCTCCAGCACCGCGGCTACTCGATCGAGGAGCTGTGCGAGAAGTCCTCCTACCTCGAGGTCGCCTACCTCCTCATCTTCGGCGAGCTGCCGACCGAGCCGCAGCTCGAGCGCTGGGTCTACGACGTCACCCACCACACCTTCGTCCACGAGGACATGAAGGCCTTCTACCGCGGGTTCCGACACGACGCGCACCCGATGGGGATCCTGCTCGCGGGCGTCGGCGCGATGTCGACCTTCTACCCGCACGCCAAGGAGATCGGCGACGAGGAGGAGCGGTACATGGCGGCGATCCGGCTGATCGCCAAGATGCCGACGCTCGCGGCCTTCTCATACCGCCACAGCCTCGGGCTGCCCTACGTCTACCCGGATAACGACCTCGACTACGCCTCCAACTTCCTCGGGATGATGCGAAAGATGACCGAGGTCAAGTACGAGGCCGACCCGCGGCTCGCGAAGGCCCTCGACGTCCTCTTCATCCTTCACGCAGATCACGAGCAGAACTGCTCGACGGCGGCCGTCCGCGCGGTCGGCTCCTCCCAGGTCGATCCCTACTCGGCGATCGCCGCCGGCGTCGCCGCCCTCTACGGCCCGCTGCATGGCGGCGCCAACGAGGCGGTCCTGCGGATGCTGCGCCGGATCGAGAAGGTCGAGAACATCCCTGGCTTCCTCGAGGGCGTCAAGAACCGCGAGGAGAAGCTGATGGGCTTCGGCCACCGGGTCTACAAGAACTACGACCCGCGGGCGCGGATCATCAAGAAGCACGTCGACGAGGTGCTCGAGGTGACCGGCGACAACCCGCTGCTCGAAATCGCGACCGAGCTCGAGAAGCAGGCGCTCGACGACGAGTACTTCACCTCGCGCAAGCTCTACCCGAACGTCGACTTCTACTCGGGCTTGATCTACGAGGCCCTCGGGATCCCGAGCGAGATGTTCACGGTGATCTTCGCGATCCCGCGCACGTCCGGCTGGATGGCCCAGTGGATGGAGATGAACGGCGACTCCGAGCAGAAGATCGCGCGGCCGCGGCAGATCTACACCGGCGAGCGCGATCGGAGCTACGTCGAGATGGCGGACAGGGAGGGCCCGGAGAAGATCACCGGCCCGCCGGCCCGCCGCCCTGTCAAGGCGAGAAGGGGGGCTTAGGGCGTGCGGGCTATCGCCTGCGAGAGGGCGGCGCAGTCGCTGAGGCCCAGGCGGTCCGCCGTCGCGCCCGCCGACTCGTCCAGCTGGGCGGCCGCCCCCTGGTAGTCGCCGCCGGTCCTCGCCGCCTCGGCGATCGCGCTGAGCTTGTCGAGGTCGGCGCCGAGCTGTTCGAGGTAGGCGGCCGCGAGCGCCTGATCGCCGTCCTCGGGAGAGCCGAGGGTGTAGATGCCGTCCCGGACGCGGGCGAGGATCTCGATCCGGTCGACGGCGTCGCCGGAGATCTGATGGGGGGTCGACGGCGGGATCAGTGCGGTCGCCTCTTCGGTCCCGTCGCGGCAGAAGGCGTTCGCGCGCTCGCTCCACGAGGGCGCGGCGACGACCGCGGGCGGGTCGTCGTCGCCGGAGGTGAGCATCCAGATCCCGAGGACGATCACGACCAGCCCGAAGACCATCCACAGGGGGTTCCTTCGGCCGCTCACGGCGGGCCACGCTAGACAACTGCGCGCCTCGCAGCCCCCCGGGCTGCCCGACCGTGCCGCTCCGATATACAGGGAGAGCTGTATGGCCTCCTACAAGCTGACGATCAGGAACGGGCCGAAGGTGACCCGCGAAAAGCACGCGAGCCTCGACGAGGCGATCGCCGCGCTGCGCGAGCACACGGAGCGGATCCTCGCCGAGGGCGATCTCCCGGAGGTCTCGATGATCCGCACTTACGAGCCCGGCGACCAGGTCAAGGCCCGGCTCGAGATCTCCGCCGGCGGCGTCCTCCGCAGCCGCGACGCCGGCATCGACGTCATGGGCGACGGCGCGTTGGTCCCCTTCCGCGGCGGCGTGTTCCGCAAGGAGCTCGGGGCCGGCGACGGCGACGCCTACGCGGCGATCGCCCACGCGATCGACGGCGAGGGAGCCTCGTGAGCGGCAGCAGCGGCCGCGGGCACGGCCCCTCCGAGAAGGGAGGCAAGGCAGTCGGTCGGCGGGTCCGGCTCCCGCGCGGCGCCGAGCGGCCCTACACCGTCTTCATCAACGGAACCGAGCAGGTCGAGGGCACCGACTACGAGGTCGGCAACGGCGTCGTCATCTTCCGCGAGCCGATCGTCAAAGAGGACCTGAGCGAGCTCGGGCCCTTCCGCAAGGTCGTCCTCGGGCTCGGCCTGGTCGGCAACTACCAGAAGAACGAGGTCGTGGACCTCCAGTACCGGATCGCCGGCGCCACTCACCTCGCCTCCGACCTCGAGGTGCTGCCCGACTGAGGGTCAGCGTCCGAGGACGCGGGCCTTCTCGCGCTCGAACTCGGCCTCCGTCAGCGCTCCCGACTGGCGCAGGCGCTCGAGGCGCTCGAGCTCGGCGATCCGGTCGCCGCCCCCTGCGGCGCCGAACGACGCCGGATCCTGATCGCCGCTGAATCCGGTCGGCGCTGGGGCCGAGAACCCGGTCGCTCCGGTGAGGCCGGGCGGGCGGTCGTCGCGACCCCAGGGATCCGTCGCGACGGCCCAGATGCAGTAGACGAGGACGGGTAGGCCCATGACCAGGAAGGTCGCGCCGACGATGATCCCCCCGAGCTTGCCGTCTTCGGGAATCGAGTCGGAGTTCAGCGAGTGCAGCAGGCTGACCGCCCCCGTGACCGAGAAGAAGATCGCCCAACCGGCGACGAACGGGCTCACGCCGCGACCCTTGCTGCCGCCCGGGCGCTCGCCGCGGAACGCGACGAGCGCCATCGCCGCGAGGAGCCCGAAGACCGAGCCCATCAGCATCAGGATGTTCCCGCCGGTGCCGTCGGGGCATTCCTTGGCGATCACGTACGGGGTGTTCCCCGACGCGCAGGTGCCGGTCTCGAGCAGGTCCGTGAGCGCGTCGGAGAACGCATAGACCGACCCCGCGAAGAGGACGATCCCGGCGAGGACGCAGACCCAGTAGCGCACCGGGCCGCCCGCCTACCCGAGGCCCGCGAGGGTCGCGACCCGCTCCTTGTGCTGCCCGGCGGTGCCGAAGAGCTGCGCGTCCGCGCGCGCCCGCTTGAGCAGGAAGTGGAGGTCGTGCTCCCAGGTGAAGCCGATTCCGCCGTGAACCTGGATCGACGCCTTGCAGACGTCCCACGCCGCCTCCGAGGCTCGCGCCTTCGCCATCGCCGCGGCGAGCGGCAGCGACTCGGGCTCGGCATCGGCGGCCCACGCTGCCGCGTAGGTCAGCGACCGGGCCTCCTCGACGTCGTAGAGCATCTTCGCGCAGGCGTGGGAGACGCCCTGGTAGGCGCCGATCGGCCGGCCGAACTGCTCGCGCTCCTTCGCGTACTCGACGGCCATGTCCATCGCCCGCTGCCCGATGCCGACGAGCTCGGCGGCGACTGCCACGATCATCCGGTTCGACGCCGACTCGGCGTCGCCCTCGAGCGGCTCGCCGTCGCCGGCGGTCAGCCGCGAGTAGCGCCGGGTCTGGTCGATCAGGTCGAGCGGCTCGAGCGAGGCGCCCGCGGCCGGGACCAGCCGCGGCCCGTCGGCCCCGAAGAGCACGATCACCTCGGCGCCCTCGGCGTCGATCACGACCGCATCGTCGCCGATCGCGCCGCGGCCCTCGCCGGAGGCGACCCCCGGGAGGTACTTCTCCTTCTGCGCGTCCGATCCGGCGCTCTCGATGGCGATCCCGGCGGCCGCGTTGGCGAGGAACGGCAGCGGCGCGCAGGCGAACCCGAGCTCCTCGCAGAGGACGATCAGCTCGACCATCCCGAGACCCTGACCGCCGAACTGCTCGTCGATCGCGATGCCCGGCCAGCCGAGCTCGGAGACCTCGCTCCAGAGGGCGTCGTCGTAGCGGCTGGACTCGGCCAGCTCGCGGACGACGTCGGGCTTGAAGCGGGACGCGAGGAACTGCTTGGCCGTGTCCTTGATCTCGGCCTGCTCGTCGTTGAAGTCGAAACGCATTCTTCTCTCCTTGCCCCTACCTGAGGCGGGGTAGCTGGAGCACCCGCTCGGCGATGATGTTCTTCATCACCTCGGTGGTGCCGCCCTCGATCGAGTTGGCGCGGCTGCGAAGCATCCGATAGGTCCACGGGGTGCCGCGCTCGAGGCCCTCGGGCCCGAGCACGTCGCAGGCGAGCTCGGTCAGCGACTGGTTCAGCGTCGCCCACTCCCACTTGCCGATCGACCCCTCGGGGCCGGGGATGCCGGTCTTCATCTGGGCCGTCATCGCGCGCATCCCGCCGAGCCGCAGCGCCTCGCAGCCGATCAGCAGATCGGCGATCTTCGCCCGGATCTGCGGGTCCTGGTCGAGCCCGCGCTCCTTGACGACCTCGATCAGCGCCGCGAGGTCGCGCGAGACCGCGACCGCGGCGCCGCCGCCGAGCCCCGCCCGCTCGTTCATCAGCGTCGTGATCGCGACCATCCAGCCGTTGCCCTCCCCGCCGACGAGGTTCTCGTCCGGGATGAACGCCTCCTGGAAGAAGACCTCGTTGAACTCCGACTCGCCGGTGATCTGGACGAGCGGGCGGATCTCGACCCCCTCCTGCTCCATGTCGCAGATGAAGTAGGTGAGGCCCTTGTGCTTGGCGACCTCGGTGTCGGTGCGGGCGACGAGCATGCACCACTTCGACTCGTGCGCGAACGTCGTCCAGACCTTCTGGCCGGTCGCCTTCCAGCCGCCGTCGACCTTGACCGCCTTCGTCTTCAGCGACGCGAGATCCGAGCCCGACTCGGGCTCGGAGAAGCCCTGGCACCAGATCTCCTCGGCGCTGAGGATCGGCTCGAGCCAGCGCTCCTTCTGCTCCTCGGTGCCGTGGGCCATGATCACCGGCCCGCCCATCACGAGGCCGAGGATGTTCGCCGGCGAGGGAACGTCGGCCCGGGCCATCTCGCTCGAGAAGATCGCCTGCTCGATCAGAGTCGCTCCGCGGCCGCCGTACTCCTTCGGCCAGGAGATGCCGGCCCAGCCGGCCTCGTGCATCTTCCGCTGCCACTCGCGGCGAAACGCGAACGCCGCCTCGTCGCCGTGCGGCTCGGGGCCGGGATGGTTGGCCTCGAGCCAGGAGCGGACCTCGTCGCGGAAGGCCGCCTCGGACTCGTTCAGGGTCAGATCCACCTTCTGTCTCTCCTCCTCGATCGATGCCGGGAAACCCGTTCCCGAGGTCCGGGAAACCTATCGGTCCGGGGTCGGCGGGCTCGGCTCCGGATCGATCAGCACCCCGGGGTTGAGGATCGCCTCGGGATCGACCGCTCGCTTCGCGCCGGCGAGCGCGTCGGCGAAGCGATCCGGCCGCTGGAGGTCGTACCAGGGGCGGTGATCGCGGCCGACGGCGTGGTGGTGGGTGATCGTGCCGCCGGCGGAGACGATCGCCTCCGAGACCGCCGCCTTGATCTCGTCCCACTGCTCGACCTCGGATCCGCGGCGGGCCTTGGCGAGGACCGTGTAGTAGGGCGCGGGCCCGGTCGGGTAGACGTGGGTGAAGCGGCACATCACCCGCGGCGATCCCTCCCCCTCGGATGGCGCGTCGGTGACCTCGGCGACGGCGCGGCGGGCGGCCTCTCCGACCCTCGAGTGGAACTCTCCGAACCGATCCCACGTGATCGCGGTCTCGAAGGTCTCGCTGATGACCCCCAGCGCGACGAGGCTGTCGCGGAGGTAGGGCGCGTCGAGGAACGCCGAGCGCCAGGTCTGCGCCGCGGAGTCGTCGCCCCCATCGGCGGATCCCTCCCGCTCCCGCTCCGGCGCGCCCCCGTGATCGGCGGCGCATTCGACGGCGAGGCGAAGCAGGTGGTCGACGGGGGCGAAGGCCGACTCGAACCCGAGGATCAGAATCGCGGCGGAGCCGTCGCCGGCGCCCGTCGTCTCGGCCTCGAGCGGGTCGAGCAGGCGGCAGTTCGACGGGTTCAGGCCCGACTGGGCGATCGCCCGGACGGCCTCGGCACCGGCCGCGAACGACGGGAAGAAGACGGGCCGTGACGCCCTGAAGGTCGGCCGCGGGCGGACCTGGACCCAGGCCTCGGTGATGACGCCGAGGATTCCCTCCGATCCCAGCAGCATCCGGTCGGGGCTGGGGCCGGCGCCCGATCCGGGCAGGCGACGGCTCTCCCACGGCCCCGACGGGGTCAGGGCGCGAATCGAGTCGACGAGGTCGTCGATGTGGGTCTGCACGGTCGCGAAATGGCCGCCGGCGCGGGTCGCGATCCAGCCGCCGAGCGTCGAGAACTCGAACGATTGCGGGAAGTGCCTGAGGGTGAGCCCGTGCGGCCGGAGGCCGTCCTCGAGGTCGGGGCCGAGCGTGCCGGCACGGATCAGCGCCGCGCCCGAGACCTCGTCGAGGGCCGCGATGCCGCTGAGCCCACCGAGATCGATCGAGACCGTCCCGCGGTAGCCGCGGCCGATCCGGGGCTCGACGCCGCCGACCACACTGGTCCCGCCGCCGAACGGGATCGCCGCGAGCCGGAGCTCGGCGCAGAGCTCGAGGATGCGCCGAACGTCCTCCTCGTCCTGGGGGAAGGCGACGAGGTCGGGGGTCCGCTCGAATCGCCCGCGGAACCCACGGACGACGTCGCGGTAGGCGCGGCCCATCGCGTGGCGGAGCCGGTCGGCCGGCGCGTCGCTGAGGATCGGGGCGAGGCTGTCGGGAGGCTGCAGGCGCGGCGGCGCGATCTCCACCGCCTCCAGCGGGACCGGCTCCTCGATCCGGTCGCCGCCGAACCCGAGCCGGCGACGGAGCTCCGGCGCGAGCGCCTCGAGCGTCGCCCGGTCGGGCGAGCGGTCGGCGTAGCCCCATCCCCAGTGGCTGCGCTCCCTGTCCCGGTCTCCGGCGGCTCCCATCGGCCGACCCTAGCCACAAAGGCGGGCGGGCGGGCCCGGCATGGGAAGAAACCGCAGTTTGCGGCGTCGCCGAAAGGCCCCGATTGACCGGTCAGTTGTTACGTCTGACACTAGGCGTAGCTTTTTTCAGCACCAACCCCCCTGTCGACGGGAGTAGAGGGAATGCAAGGAGAGACCAGCAACGAACGCTGGCAGGAATTGGTGGACCTGCGCGAGGAGTTCGAGCACGGTGACGCCATCCTGCCGACGAGGATCAGCGCGATCGACGGAAGACGGCTCGAGGCCTCCCCGGAGGCCGTCCGCTTCGCCGAGGCGCTGGCATTCAACGCCGGATGGTCCGGCATCTCGGAGGCGCGCCGCCGCAGCAGCCGGCGACACGACGATTTAGCGGCCTAAGCCGCGCGCTCGTCGAGCAGGCGGCGGATCTCCTTCGTCCCGAGCCGGGCGGGCTTCGTCTCCTTGACGAACTTCGTCAGCGCCCGGGCGAACGGCAGCGGGCGATCGAGGTGCGGGAAGTGGCCCGCATCCTCGAATACCGTGAAGCGGCTGCCCGGCATCGCCTCGGCCGCCCAGTGGCCGTGGGAGACGGGGATGATCCGGTCGCGCTCGCCCCAGACGATCATCGTCGGGACGGCGTGAGCGAGGTAGAGGCGATCGCGGGCGCTGACCCGCTGGCCGCGATGGTCGATGACCGAGCGGGCCGTGCAGAGGAACGCCGCCCGCGCCTCGGGATCGGCGAGCGACGCGTAGCCGCGGGCGATCTCGGTGACGTCCGAGCCCGGGGTCAGCCCGATCGAGCCGAGCCAGCCGGCGACGCGGCGGCCGGTGCCGGTGACCCAGGCCTTGGTGATCAGCGGCAACACGAGTTCGGCCCCCGGGAGCGTGGCAGCGCGAAGGAAGATGTTCACGTCCTCGCCGAGCCCGCCGGTGGAGACGAGCCCGAGGCGGTCCGTGTGGGTCGGGAACTGGTAGGCGAACTGCATCGCGACGCCGCCGCCGAGCGAGTGGCCGACGACCGTGGCGGACTCGTGACCGAGCGCGAGCAGCAGGTCGCGGGCGCCGGCCGCATATGCGCCGAGCGAGTAGTCGCCGCGCGGCTTCGCCGAGCTGCCGTGGCCGAGCATGTCGGGGGCGATGACGGTGAAGTCGTCGGCGAGTGCCGGGATCAGCGGCGCCCATGTCTCGTAGCTGCCGGCGATGCCGTGCAGCAGCAACAGCGGTGGGCCCTCCCCCGCCCTGAGGAAGCTGACGCGGTTGCCGTGCAGGACGACCTGCTCGGCTTCCACCTGACCGTACGGATCCGTGAATCCCTGGGAGGAAGCGCTCATCGGTGGGGATAGGCTAGCCGTCTCGTGGAGGTCCTGATCACCGGCGCAGCGGGGTTCATCGGCAAGGCGCTCGCCGATCGGCTTCGCGCGGGCGGCGCCACGGTTCGCGGCGTCGATTTCGAGGCCGACCCCGAGCGTGGCGTCGCGGCCGGGGACGTCGGCTCGGCCGGCCCCTGGCAGGAGGCGGCGGTGGGCTGCGACACCGTGATCCACACCGCCGCGATCGTCTCCAACGCGGCCTCGATCGGAGATGCCTGGCGGGTCAACGTGCTCGGCACCCGCAACGCGCTCGACGCGGCCGTCGCCGCCGGGGCACGGCGATTCGTCCACTTCTCCTCGGTCCGGGCCTTCGGCGACACCGGCTTCCCGGACGGCGTCGACGAACGGTGGCCGGTCCGACCCGACGGGCACACCTACGTCGATACGAAGATCGCCTCCGAGCAGGTCGTGCTGCAGGCGCACGCGGCGGGCGAGATCGAGTGCACCGTGATCAGGCCCGGCGACGTCTACGGCCCCGGCTCGCGGCCGTGGACCGTCCTCCCGGTCGAAGCGATCGCGGCCGGGCGCTTCTTCCTGCCCGCCATGGGCCGCGG
>JADFCZ010000015.1 GCA_018263295.1 Conexibacter sp. | reverse complement strand
CGCGCGGCGACGCGGCGGCGGGGCAGGTCCTGACGATCTCCGGCGGGGTCGGGGTCAGCTGCAACGAGTTCTTCGGCCACTACGCACGGATGCTCGGCAAGCCGCCCGCCCGCCGCGTGCCCACGCGGGTGGCGCTGCTCCTCGCCGCCGTCCCCGAGACCGCCGCCTGGCTCACCGGGAACACGACCGAGCTCAGGCGCTCCTCGGTCCACTACATGACCAGGACCGGGACCTACTCGATCGCCAAAGCCCGCCGGTTGCTCGACTGGGAGCCGGAGGTCGACGTCGCCGAGGGCATGCGCCTGACCGAGATCTGGCTGCGCGAAACCGGCTACCTGCCGGGCTGAGCCGGCGCCCGTCGCGCGATCAGCGGCGCTTCTTCTTCTTCTTCTTCGCGACGTACTCGTAGGCCCCGATATCGGGGCGCTTACGCTTGACGCCGCGCTGGTCGGCCGCGGTGCCGCGTGCCCCCGCGTCGATCGCCGGTGAGCCCTTCTTAAGCGCGATCGTCGGGGTCGGCCCGCCGTTGTCCGTCAGCGGCCCGAGCTTCGGGTTCGCGACCAGATTTGGCGTCGTCCCGAGCGGCCCGCAGCGATCGGCGTCGCCGACCAGGTTCTTCCCGCTCGGCGCCACGTAGACGGCGAACGCCGGGAAGCCGCAGTCGGCGCCGTCTCCGGTCCCGACCTCGTTGAGCGCGACGATCGAGTTCCTGATCGCGAGCGGCCCGTTGGAGGCCGCGGCGATCCCGCCCCCCTCCTGACCCCCGCTCATCGCCAGGTTCGCGCGGTTGCGGACCACGGTCGTGTGGACCAGCGAGACCGTTCCGTTCGTCGCCGAGATGATCCCGCCGCCCGACGAGCCGGCGCGGTTGGCGGTGATGGTCGAGTTCTCGACGCTCAACTCCGCGTTCCCGCCCAGTCCGACGAAGATGCCGCCGCCGTTGCCGAACGCCTCGTTCCCCGCGATCGTCGACGAGACGATCGCGGCGCTCGAGCCCGGGCCGACGGCTACGCCCCCGCCCTCGCCGGTGTTGCCGGCGATCGTGGAACGGGTGATCTTCGCCTCCGAACCTCCGTAGACCGCCACTCCGCCGCCGTAATTGCCGGGGGTCACGTTGCCGAGGACCTTGCTCCGGTCGAGGATGAGCTTGCCGGACCTGATCAGCACCCCGCCGCCGATGACGCCGGCGGAGTCGCCGCCGCGGATGACGAGGCGGGAGAGCTTCAGGGTCCCGGCCAGGTTGTAGGTGTCGAGGACGCGATCGATGCCACGGGCGTCGATGGTCGCGGGCTTCTTGCCGTCCGGGCGGATCGTGACCTCCTCCAGCACGTCGAGGTCGCCGAAGGCGCCGGTGTCCTCGCTGGTTCCGGGCAACGTCAGCGGGTACGTCCTGCGGCTCCGGAGCAGCACGGTGTCCTTGCCGCTGGTGAAGTTCGCGGCGTTGAGGGCGTCGCGGAGGCTGCAGCGCTGCTGCGTGCATTCGGCGTTGATCTCGTCGCCGGTCCTCGTGACCTCGAAGGTCTTCGCGGCCGCCGCCGGCGCCAGCGACAGGAGGGCCACCGCGGCGGCCGCGGCGATCAGCGATGAACGGCGTCCCGTCGACAATGCACACACTCCCTCGATCGGACCGTCACGAACATAGCCTCCGCATTCGCCCGGATCAAGCCGGGAAGGAGGCGGCGAAGCGCTCGGCGAGGGCCGTGATCGTGAGGCTGGGGTTGACCCCGAGGTTGGCCGGGATCGCGCTGGCATCGGCGACGAAGAGGCCCGGGTGGCCGTAGACCTCGTGGCGGGCGTCGACGACCCCGGATGAGGGATCGGCCCCGATCGCGGCGCCGCCGAGGACGTGGGCGGTGATCGAGAGCCCGCCGGCGCTCTCGGGCAGGAGGTTCAGCGGCCTGCCCCCCGACGCCGCCGCGAACTCGCGGGTGATCCGGTTGGCGACCTCCAGGTAGCTCGGCGGCCGGCGACCCGGCACCGCCCGGCTCCGGAGGACCCGCCGCCATGGCCGCAGCGGCGAGCGCGCGAGGCGGAACTCGATCTCGCTCTCGACGTCCTGCATGACGGTCAGCGCGCTCAGGCGCCGCTCGAGGTCGCGCGCTCCGACGAGGCGCGCCTGCCGGATCGGCGAGCGGGCGATCGCCGCGAGCACGTCGCGCCGGCGCCGGCGGGGATCGTCGCCGTCGACGAGCGGCCCGAGCATCCAGCGCATGTGCGAGCCGCCGACGTAGCGGTTCTGGGTCACGTGGGTGCGCTCGTCGGGGTGGAAGTCGCTCGAGATCGACGGGCCCCGGCTGAGGTCGTCCCCCGGCGGCTGCATGACGGCGGTGACGGCCTCGCTGTTGGTCCGCACCGCCATCCCGAGGCGCGGCGAGAGCCGCGGCAAGGTCCCGAGCTCGTCGCGGCAGCGCAACAGGAGCTCGAGCGTTCCCAGCACCCCGGCGGCCAACACGACCCGCCGCGCGCGCAGCGGCAACACCCGGCCGTCCGGGCCGGCGACGCTCAGCTCGTATCCGTCGCCGTCGAGAGGCGTGAGCGCGGACGCCTCGCGCTCCGGCATCAGCCGGACGCCGCGGCGCTCGGCCAGATGCAGGTAGTTGAGGTCGAGCGTGTTCTTGGCGCCGTAGGGACAGCCGGCGAGGCAGCCGCCGCAGAGCAGGCAACCGGTCCGCTCCGGGCCCTCGCCCGCGAAGAAGGGGTCGGGCGAGCGGGAGCCGGGGCCGTCGCCGAAGTGGATCGCGAGCGGGACCGGCCCGAACGTGTCGGCGGCGCCGACCGCCTCCGCCGCCGACCGCAGGTGCTCGTCCATCACGCCGAGGTGCGGATTGGTCGTGCGGCCGAGCATGCGAGCCGCCGTCTCCAGATGGGGCGCAAGCTCGCCGCGCCAGTCGGCCAGACCCGACCAGGCCGGGTCGGCGTAGAAGCGCTCCGGCGGCTCGAGCAGGACCGCGCCCCAGACGATGCTCCCGCCGCCGACGCCGGTCGCGCCGATGATCCCGACGTCGCGGAAGAACCGCTGCCAGAAGTAGCCGCGGCGGAGACCGAGCTTCGGATCCCAGAGCAGCTTCAGCGGGTCGCGGCGCCCCGCCTCGATGTCGGCCGGCGAGAGCCGTCGCCCGCGCTCGAGGACGACGACGTCGAGGCCCCGCTCGGCCAGCCTGAGCGCGCTCGCGGCGCCGCCGAAGCCGCTGCCGACGACGGCGACGTCGCAGTCGAACCGCGGCTCGGCTCGCACCGGGAACCGGCGGCGCTACCAGTGCATGCCGCGCATCAGGTACGCGAACGCGAGCTGCTGGTTGTTGGCCTGTTCGTCGGTCGTCGTGCCCCGCGACTCGCTCGTCCGGGGGTCCTTCTTCTTGCTCCCCTTCGCCGCTGCCGAGTCGGGGAACATGTGGTAGGCGCTGTTGAGGATGTAGTCGATCGACTTCGGGTTGATCGCGTAGAGGATCTGGCCCAGCGTCCCGACCGGCGTCGCGATCCGCTTCGGCTTGTAGATGATCGCGTCGCAGAGCATGTCCGCGGCCTCGTCCGGCGTAATCGTCGGGAACCGGTCGTACATCTTCGTCGGCGCGATCATCGGCGTCCGCACGAGCGGCATGTGGATGGTCGTGATGTTGACCTTGTCGTCGATGATCTCCGAGGCGATGCAGCGCGAGAACGCGTCCAGGGCCGACTTCGACGCGACGTAGGCGGAGAAGCGCGGCATGTTCGTCTGCACGCCGATCGAGCTGACGTTGATGATCTGCCCGGAGCGCCGCTGGCGCATCGTCGGCAGCAGCCGCAGGATCAGCCGGACCGGCCCGAAGTAGTTGAGCTGCATGGTCCGCTCGAAGTCGTGGAAGCGGTCGTAGGAGAGCGCGATCGAGCGCCGGATCGAGCGGCCGGCGTTGTTGATCAGGACGTCGACGTTGCCGTGCTCTTCGAGCACCTCGGCCGCCATCCGGTCGATGTCGTCGACGTCGGAGAGGTCGCACTGATGGATGTGGGCGATCCCGCCCCCGTCCTGGATCTGGTCGCGCGTCTCCTCGAGCTTCTCCGGGGTGCGGGCGACGAGCAGGACGATGCCGCCGGCGTCGGCGATCTTCATCGCCGCCGACTTGCCGATCCCCGACGATGCGCCGGTGACGAGCACGACCTTGCCGCTGACCTCCTTCTCGAGCGAGACGTTGCCCTGCAGGCGCCGGCCGAAGCGAACGAGCTCGTCGGGGATCTGATGCTCGAGGATCTGGGCGATGCCGCCGAAGATCCCGGCGCGGCCCCGGGCGGCGCCGACGAGCGTGTTGTCCCGGTAGAGGTCGGGATCGAGGTGGCGCGCCCAGTAGTCCCAGAGTTTGCCCGCGTAGGCCTCCAGCGGCGGGACCTTGATCCCGGTGCCGGCGAGCGCGGCCTGGGTCCGGCGCGAGTCGAAGTGGGTCGGGTAGTTGAGGTACATCAGCACCGACCGCGGGATCCCGAAGTCCTCGAGGGCGCGATCGGTCAGAGCGTTCGCGAACGGCACGTTCCCGAGCGCGACGCCGAGCAGCGGGGTGAGCGCCTCGGTCGTCGAGGCCGGGGCGCGGACCGTGGACTGCGGCGCGTGCGCGGCCCGGGCGAACACGTCGATGACCTCGCCGGCGCTGAGCGGGTCGGGATCGGTGAGGCTGAACGCGCGGCCGTCGAGCCCGTCGAGGTGGGCGATGTGGTCCATCGCCTTGACGACGAAGTCGACCGGGACGATGTTGATCTCCCGTCCCTCGACGCCGGGCATCGGCATCCAGGCCGGGACGACCTGGCGGATCCGGCGGATCAGCTTGAAGAAGTAGTACGGGCCGTCGATCTTGTCCATCTCGCCGGTCTCGGAGTTGCCGACGACGATCCCGGGCCGGTAGACGCGCCACGGGCGGGAGCACTCCGCGCGGACGACCTTCTCGGACTCGTGCTTGGTCCGGAAGTAGGGATGGGTGTCGAGGTTCTGAGCCTCGTCGAACATGTCCTCGCGCCAGGTGCCCTTGTAGAGGCCGGCGGCGGCGATCGAGCTGACCATGTGGACGCGGCCGGCATCGACGGCCTCGGCGAGCTCGACCATGTGGCGGGTGCCCTCGACGTTGGCGATCCGCTGCGACTCGGCGTCCGCCTTCATGTCATAGATGGCAGCGAGATGGAAGAGATGGTCGACGTTTCCCTTGAGCCGCTCGGCGTCGGCGTCGGAGACTCCGAGGCGGCGCTGCGAGAGGTCGCCGACGATCCCGACGACGCGCTCCTCGTCGACGCCCCAGCGGTTGCGCAGCTCGGCGAGGCGCCCCTGCGAGCCCTCGCGGACGAGGACGTAGATCGTTCCCTCGCGCTCGAGCAGGAGCTCGACCAGGTTGCGGCCGATGAAGCCGGTTGCGCCGGTGACGAAGTACGCCATTCTCAGTTCCCTCCGAAGTCGCGAAAACCCGACCGGACCCTACACGCTGAAGTGGGGCCGGCGACGCCGGCGACGATGCTTCAGCCGCCGTTCATGCGGGAATACGGATCTGCATGAGCCCTGCAGTCGTCTGGTTCCGCCGCGACCTCCGGATGACCGACAACCCGGCGCTGGCGGCCGCCGCGAGCGCCGACGATGGCGTCGTCGCGGTCTTCTGCTTCGAACCCGGGCTCGCGACGGGCCGACACGGGTGCCCGAACCGCAACGCCTACCTGCTGGCGTCGCTGCGGGAGCTCGACGAGAACCTGAAGGCGGCCGGATCGCGCCTGCACCACCGTCATGGCGACCCGGCGAAGGAGATCCCGAGGCTGGCCGCCGAGATCGGCGCCGCGAAGGTGCACGTCAACCGCGACCACACCGTCCACGCCCGCCGCCGCGACCGGGCGGTCGCCTCGGCGCTGGCCGACGACGGCCGCGAGCTCGTCGGCCACAGCGGCCTGACCTGTGCCGAGCCGGCGCAGATCCTGACCGGCGAGGGTGGCCCGTTCCGCGTTTTCACCCCCTTCTACAAGGCTTGGCTGAACGCGCCGCGCCGCGACCTGGCGCCGAAGCCGCGGAAGCTGAGGCCGCCCGAGGGAACGTCGAAGCTCGAGGCCGGCCGGCCGGCGAGCGAGAGCGACATGGGCATCGACGCGGCGCCGAAGCGGATCGCCGAGGCGGACGGACCGGGCGAGCGCCGGGGGCGCGAGCGGATGCGGACGGCCGTGGACGGTTGCTCCGATTACAAGCGGATGCGGGACCTGCCCGGGCCGGACCGGACGACGCGCCTGTCGCCGTCGCTCCACTTCGGCACGATCTCCGCCCGCGAGCTCGAGACCCTGATCGCCGCGAAGCGCAGCGAGGGGGCCAAGACGCTGCGCCGGCAGGTCTGCTGGCGCGACTTCTACCTGAACGTGATCCGCAACTTCCCGGGCAACCGGACCGAGGAGTACGACGAGCGCTTCCGCGGGATGCGCTGGAACGACGACCCCGACTCGCTCGCCGCCTGGAAGGAGGGCCGGACCGGCGTGCCGTGGATCGATGCCGGGATGCGGCAGCTGCTCGCCGAGGGCTGGATGCACAACCGGGTCCGGATGGCGGTCGCCTCGTATCTGACGAAGAACCTGCTGATCGACTGGCGCGAGGGGGAAGCGCACTTCATGCACCACCTGCTCGACGGCGACGAGTCCCAGAACAACGGCAACTGGCAGTGGTCGGCGTCGACCGGCGTCGACCCGCAGCCCTACTTCCGGATCTTCAACCCGATCCGCCAGCAGAAGCGGTTCGATCCCGACGGCGAGTACGTGCGGCGCTGGGTGCCGGAGGTCCGCGAGCTCCCGGACGAGCATCTCGCAACGCCGTGGGAGGCGCCGGAGGAGGTGCAGAAGGAGGCGAATTGCGTGGTCGGGGACGACTACCCCGAGCCGCTGGTCGACCTCTTCGAGTCCCGCGACGAGGCCCTCGCCCGCTACGGCGATCAGCGCGGCTCGGACTGAGCCGCTACTTGCGGATCTTCACCGACCGGGTGAGGGTCGCCTCGTCGCCGTCGACGTCGGTTCCGGTCACCTCCAGCTTCGCGACCGGATCCTTCTTCTGCTTCAGCGCCTTCTCGATCTTCCTCCGCGACTGCTTGGAGACCTTCAGCTCGAGCGTCACCTTCACACCCGTCGCGGCCGAACCCCGCGCCGGCTTCAGCACCTGGTCGGGGCCGGGGACCTTCACCGACCCGGTCGCCTCGAAATCGGTCTGCTCCGAGATCGCCTTCGCTTCGACGACCACCTTGCCGCCGAGCTTCTGCGACTTGCCGCCCGACAGCGCGATCCTGGGCGGCGCGGGCGGGGCGCCGCCGTAGGTGATCGTCACGAACCCGTCGCCGTCGCCGGCTCCCGCGGACGAGGTCACGCCGGTGGCCGACGGAGTCACGAAGTTGCTGCCCCCGCCTCCGCCTCCGCCGCCGCCGCGGGCACCGACGGCGCTGGCGCCCGATCCGCCGCCGCCGCCGAAGTAGCCGCCGCCTCCACCGCCGCCGCTGCCGCCGCCCGCCGCGTCCCCGCCGCTGCCCCCGTTTCCGGCGGACCCGCCCGAGATGTTCCCCGACCCCCCGTTGCACACGCCTGCGACGCTCGTCCCCGGTGGTCCCCCCGCAACCTCCGTGGCGCCGCCGCCGCCGCATCCGCCGGATCCGAATATCTCGGTCTCGAACAAGCCGTTCTGGCCGTTGGAGCCGTTGAAGCCGGGGCTCCCGCCGTCCCCGCCGTCGCCGCCCCCGCGCGCCGTCGCCGGCACGCATCCCTCGCCGCTGCACCCGTCGGCGCTGCGGCCTCCGGCCCCGCCGCCGCCCCCGGCGACGAGGATCCGGTCGGAGAAGGCGGTGCCGCCGCGGCGGACGTCGGAGGCTCCGCCGCCCCCGCCGCCGCGGCATGACCGCGTGGAAGGGGGGATGACGCAGGTCTGCGAGCCGGCGAGGCCGCCGCCGTTGAACCCGCCGGCGACCGCCGGCGTGTCCGCCCCGGCGCCGCCGACGGTGATCCTCAGCGATTCGCCTGGAGTCAGCGCCAGGGTCGCCGTCACCAGGCCGCCGCCCCCACCGTCACTGCTGGCGCTGTTGCCGCCGCGGGCGCCGACGACGGTGAACGTGGCGCTGTTGACACCGGCGGGTACGACCCAGTCGTGGGTCCCGGGCGTGGTGAAGGAGTCGGTCGTGGCCGTGGCGATCCCCGGCAGCAGCAGCGAGACGGCTGTGATCACGACCAGTGGAAGCACCCCACGCCTCATCGGGCTCAGTGTGCCAGAGACGAGTGTCCCATGTCACGATCGATACGAAGCGCGCCGACGGCGGCGTAGGCATACACTCCGAAACCGCCCAAGTGATCAGCGCCAGCGACACGCGTTAGCAGGGAAATGGCCGCGACCGAGACCGTGCAGATCGAGATGCCCGCAATGGGCGAGTCGGTGACCGAGGGAACGGTCCTCGAGTGGCACAAGCAGGAGGGCGATCAGGTCGAGGAGGGCGAGACGCTGGTCGAGGTATCGACCGACAAGGTCGACGCCGAGGTCCCCTCCCCCGCGACCGGGACGCTGACCAGGATCCTCAAGGGCCCCGACGACGTGGTCAAGATCGGCGAGGCACTCGCGGAGCTCGAGCCGGGCGGCGGCAACGGCGCCTCCGCGAGCCCTGCCGCCGGTGGCGGCGAGGGCGACGCCGACATCGGCGAGGACAGCGACGCCGCCACCCTTCAGGCCGAGTACCAGGGGGACGGCGACGAGGCCGCGACAGGCGAGCGGGCCGCAAGCGGCGAGCCGGTCGAGCTGACGATGCCGGAGATGGGCGAGTCGGTCACCGAGGGCACCGTCCTCGAGTGGCTGAAGCAGCCCGGCGACGAGGTCGCCGAGGGCGACACGATCGTCGAGGTGTCGACCGACAAGGTCGACGCCGAGGTCCCCTCGCCCGTGACGGGCACCGTCCTCGAAACGCTGGTCGAGCCGGACGAGGTCGTCAAGGTCGGTCAGGCGCTCGCCCGCCTCCAGCCCGGAGCGGGTGCGACCTCCAGGCCCGCTTCCACGCCCGCCGACGCGGCTCCCGGCTCCGGCAACGGCGGCGCGGCCGCCGACAGCGACGCCAAGGCTTCTCCGGTTGCGAAGCGGATCGCCGCCGCCGAGGGCGTCGACCTCTCCGCGGTGTCGGGCACGGGTGCCGGCGGGCGGATCATGAAGGCCGACGTCATCGCCGCCAAGGACGGCGGCAACGGAGCCGCCGCGCCGGCCGCGACCGCGGGCGAGGCGAAGGTCCTCCGCGGCCCCGCCGGGATGCTCGCCAAGGCGATGGAGGAGAGCCGCTCGATCCCGACCGCGACATCGTTCCGGACCCTCGCCGTCGACACGCTCGACGCCAAGCGCAAAGCCCTGAACGGGCTGCTCTCCGAGCGCGGGATGAAGGTCTCGTTCACGCACCTGATCGCCTGGGCGATCGTCGAGGCGGGCAAGGAGTGGCGTGCAATGTCGCGCAGCTACGAGGTCCGCGACGACAAGCCCAACGTCGTCGACCACGGTGCGATCAACCTCGGGATCGCGGTCGACATCGAGAAGAAGGACGGGTCGCGGAGCCTGATGGTGCCGTGCATCCGGGCGGCCGACCAGGACGACTTCAAGGCTTTCCACGCCAAGTACGAGGATCTGATTCGCAAGACGCGCGAGAACGCGCTCACCGCCGACGACTTCATCGGCACCAACATCACGCTCACGAACCCCGGCGGCCTCGGCACCGTTGCATCGGTCCCACGTCTGATGAGCGGTCAGGGGACGATCGTCGCCACCGGCTCGATCGCCTACCCGCCGGAGTGGTCGCACTCGCCGCCCGAGCGCCTCAAGACCCTCGGCGTCTCGAAGGTGATGACGATGACGTCCACCTACGACCACCGGATCATCCAGGGCGCCGAATCGGGCTCGTTCCTGCGCCGGATCGACGAGCTCCTGAGCGGCAGCGACGAGTTCTACGAGGGCGTCGCCGCCGCTCTGGGGGTCGATCCGTCGACCATCACCAAGGCCCACCCCGCGTCGGCCTCGGCCCCGCCGCTCGCCGCGGCTTCGGCGACCTCCGCTCCGCCGAGCTCGGTCCAGGCACAGCCGAGCGAGGAGCTGATGCAGGCGGTCCAGGCGGCGACCTCGCTGCTGAAGGCCTATCGCACCCACGGCCACCTCTCGGCGACGCTCAACCCGCTCGGGGGGGACGGCAAGGGCGACCCGGCGCTGGAGCCGAAGAACCTAAACCTGACCCCCGAGCTGATGGGCCAGATCCCGGCGTCCATCCTCCGGATCGGCGTCCCCGGCGAGACGCTGCTCGACGCGCTGCCGCGGATGCGCGACGCCTACTGCGGCACGATCGCCTACCAGATCGAGCACCTCTCATCGCACCAGCAGCGCGTCTGGCTGCGAGAGATGATCGAGACCGGCGCGCACCGCAAGCCGCTCGACAAGACCGAGAAGCGGAGCCTGCTGCGGCGGCTGATCGAGGTCTACGAGTTCGAGCGCTTCCTCCAGAAGGCCTACCTCGGCCAGAAGATGTTCTCGATCGAGGGCCTCGACGCGACGGTGCCGATGATCGACGAGCTGGCGACGATCGCCCGCAAGGACGGCGGCGAGCAGGTCGTGATCGGCATGGCCCATCGCGGCCGGTTGTCGGTGCTCGCGCACAACCTCGGGCGCTCGATCGAGTCGATCATGGCCGAGTTCGAGGGCGCGAAGGCCCTCGACGCGGTCAAGCGCACCGACGCTCTCCGCCACGGCGGCACCGGCGACGTCAAGTACCACCACGGGGCCGAGGGCCTGTTCGAGTCGCCCGAGGGCGACGTCCGGATGCGGCTCTACCCGAACCCCTCTCACCTCGAGTTCGTCGACCCGGTCGTCACCGGCGGCGCTCGCGCCGCGCAGACCGAGCACGCGGGGCCGCAGATGCACCACGACACCAAGGTCGCGGTGCCGCTGCTGCTCCACGGCGACGCCGCGTTCCCGGGCCAGGGCGTGGTCGCCGAGACGCTCAACCTGCAGTCGCTCGAGGGCTACGCCACGGGCGGCACGATCCACATCATTCAGGACAACCAGGTGGGCTTCACGACCGATCCGAAGGACGGTCGGTCGACCCCCTACGCGGCCGACATGGCGAAGGGATTCAACGTCCCGATCATCCACGTCAACGCCGACGACGTCGAGAACTGCATCGCCGCGATCCGGCTCGCGATGGCTTACCGGGCCAAGTTCGCCCGCGACGTCGTCATCGACCTGATCGGCTACCGCCGCTACGGCCACAACGAGACCGACGAGCCGGCCTACACGCAGCCCGAGCAGGCGGCGCAGATCAAGAAGCATTCGCCGATCAGCGAGCTCTACGCCAAGAAGCTCGTCGGCGAGGGCACGGTCACGAACGAGGAGGTCGAGGGCGACGGCGGCGAGCGGCGCGAGGAGCTCAGCGGCATCCTCAAGGCGCTGCGGTCGAAGATCGAGGCCGGCGAGTTCGAGGACCCGACGATCACCGGCGGCACCGGTGAGCTCGACCGTTCGAAGAGCCCCGCGGTCGAGACCAAGGTCTCCGAGAAGCGGATCCGGACGCTGAACGAGGAGCTGATCCGCTTCCCCGACAGCTTCACCGTCCACCGCAAGCTGCGCAAGCCGCTCGAGCGCCGGGTCGAGATCCTCGAGGAGGGCCCGATCGAGTTCGCCCACGCCGAGGCGCTCGCGTTCGCGTCGCTGTTGACCGAGGGCACGCACATCCGCCTGACCGGCCAGGACACGCGCCGCGGGACCTTCTCGAATCGCCATCTCGTCCTCCACGACGAGAAGACCGGCCTCACCTACGCCCCGATCCAGAACCTGACCGGCGCGCTCGCCCCGTTCGAGATCCACAACAGCCCGCTCTCGGAGAACGCGGCCCTCGGATTCGAGTACGGCTACGCGGCGGCGTCGCCCGAGAGCCTGATCCTCTGGGAGGCCCAGTTCGGCGACTTCGACAACTCGGCCCAGGTGATCATCGACCAGTTCATCGCCGCCGGCGAGTCGAAGTGGGGGCAGACGACCCGCCTGACCCTGCTGCTCCCCCACGGCTACGAGGGCGCCGGGCCGGAGCACTCGAGCGCGCGGATCGAGCGGTTCCTACAGCTCGGGGCCGAGGGCAACATGCGGCTCGCCAACCCGAGCACGGCCGCCCAGTACTTCCACCTGCTGCGGCGGCAGGCACGGATCAAGAAGGCGCGGCCGATGGTCGTCTTCACCCCGAAGGGGCTGCTGCGGCTCGGCGACGCGGCCTCGAAGCTGAACGACCTGACCGAGGGCACCTTCAAGTACGTGATCGACGACCCGAACGCCTCCCAGCGGCCGGAGGAGATCAAGCGCCTGCTGCTCTGCTCGGGCCGCGTCTACTACGACCTCGAGGGCCACGACCGCCGCGCGGACGCCCCATCGGTCGCGATCGCCCGCACCGAGCTCATCTACCCCTTCCCGAAGAGCTACATCGCCGAGCTGGCGGCCGGCTACCCGAACCTCGAGGAGATCGTCTGGGTCCAGGAGGAGCCGGCGAACATGGGCTGCTGGCCCTCGATGCGCTGGCGCCTCCCCGACGCGATCGAGGCCGATGTCCCGGTCCGCTACGTCGGCCGCCCCGAGCGGGCGAGCCCCTCCGAGGGGTATCCGGCGGCGCACCGCGCCGAGCAGGAGCGGATCGTCCTCACTGCGCTCACGGCCTGAGTCGTCGCTCCCCGGGGACGGGTGGGGTCGTACCCACCGGGGCAACTCGCTTCGCTCGTGCTCGAGTCCCGTTGGGCCCGACCCCACCCGTCCCCTCCTGTTCTCCAGCCGGACGGCCGTGGGCGCGCTCGTCCTCAGAGCGAACCTGGGTCCTGAACTTGCGAAGGGCGCCGGATTGCTCCGGCGCCCTTCGCGGCACCCACGGGAGAGAGGAGCCGGGTCTCAGCCGGGAACCGTCGTCCTGCCGATCAACGCCGCGGGGACGGCGCCACAGACCGTGCAGGGCTCCTTGGCGCAGACCTGACTGCGCCCGGTCCCGCAGTCGGGACACGAGATGCGCGGCGCGTGCACCACGAAACCGCGCCTCGCATCGCGAGCCCGGGAGATGACCCGTTCTCCGATCCTCGAATTGGAGGAACTCTGCATGGGCTGCAGTCTGCCCCGGCGCCGGGGCGGCTCACATGTACCCGTGTCCAGGATTCGCGTCAGGCGGTTGTGCAATGCGTAGGGGTTGCCGGCCGGCCGCGGCGGTGATCTAGCCTCCCGCCGGTGACCGATGCAGCCACCGACGGCGAGCGCGAGTTTCGCCCCCGCTCCCCCGGCCCCCTCTGGGTCTGGGTCAAACGGGCGTCCTTCATCGAGCTCGGGATCTTCATGGGCCTGCTCGTCGTCTGGCTGGCCCCGGGCTTCGAGGGCCCCACGTTCGTGTTCGGGATGGCGCACGGCATCGGCTACATCGCGCTCTGCCTGCTGCTCTGGGTCGCGATCCTCCGCCGCGAGGCGCCGTTCTGGCTCTTCGCCGCGACACTGACGCCGGTCGGCCCGGTCGGCAGCGTCGCCGGGATCGAGTACATCGAGCGCCGCGACGGCGGCGCCGAGGCCGAACCCGCGTCCGAGGGGCGGCAGCCGGCGCGAACCTGATTGGATTCGCGCCATGCAGCGCCTCATCTTCGATCAGGACTACGCCCAGCCGCCCGAGCAGGTCTTCGGCTACCTCGCCGAGCACGAGAACCTCGCCGAGGTCTTCGGCGCAAAGATCACCCGGCTCAAGGACGGGACCGACGGCAACCGCAACGGCGTCGGGTCCGCCCGCGAGCTCAAGGTCGGACCGTTCCCCCCGTTCGAGGAGACCGTCACCGAGTACGTCCCGAACGAGCTGATCGCCTACGAGATCACCAAGGGCTCGCCGCTGAAGGGCCACCACGGCGAGATGCGTTTCACCGCCGAGGGCACCGGCACCCACCTCCACTACGAGATCAGCTTCGCCTCGAAGCTCCCCGGCGTCGACGTCATCGTCGCCCAGGGGCTGAAGAAGAACGTGGCCAAGGGCCTGGCGGGCCTCGGGCCCAAGATTGGCTGAGCTCCAGCCCAGTTCCACGAGTTGGGGCCGGTGGGCATGCACCCGCCGGGGCAACTCGCTTCGCTCGTGCTCGAGTCCCGTCGGGCCCATGCCCACCGGCCCCTTCACAACGCGCTCGCCCCGGCGACCGTGGCGAGCGGACCACCCGGCCGGACTGGGAATGAGCGAGCAACGCGAGCTCCCAGCGAGCGCAGCGAGCTGACCGCAGCAAGCCCGCGAGCTGCGTTTTGGCGAGGCTGCGAGCCCGCGGATCAAGGAAGAGGTCGGCGAAGCGGCCTCCGGCCGTGAGCCGGCCGATGACGCCGAGTCGCGGCCTCGCAGACCGCCAAAAAAGATGGGCCGGGGTTTGGGCCGCGGGAGGCAGGGGGTCCGCGCGGCCCGCACCCCAGCCCGCGCGTCGGTAGCCAGGGAGGGATGCCGACGCGATCGCTCCCGGAGGCGGGACTAACCGGGAGCGAGCTTTATGAAACCTGCACTTGCATTCTGCTACATCGAAGCCGGGTCTGCAATCCCGCTGACGCAGAGTCAGCGAAGTTCGCGCAGAACCCGATGCAAGATGCCGCCGTGACGAAAGTACTTTCGCTCGTTCGCGGTGTCGAGGCGGACCCGGACGGTGAATGCGATCGGGTCGCCCGACTCGGGCTCGGCGGTGACCTCGGCCTCGGTGGCGCTGTCAGGATCGAGCTCGCCGACCGAGATCCGCTCGGCCCCGGTCAGGCCGAGCGACTCGGCGCTCTCGCCGTCGGCGAACTGCAGGGGCAACACCCCCATCCCGATCAGGTTCGAGCGATGGATGCGCTCGTAGCTCTCGGCGATCACGGCGCGGACGCCGAGCAGCAGGGTCCCCTTGGCCGCCCAGTCGCGTGACGAGCCCGAGCCGTACTCCTTGCCGGCGAGGACGACCAGCGGCGTCCCCTGCTCGGCGTACTTCATCGCCGCGTCGTAGATCGGCATCTCCTCGCCGTCGGGCATCAGCCGCGTCCAACCGCCCTCGCGATCGACGAGCTTGTTGCGGAGGCGGACGTTGGCGAAGGTGCCGCGCATCATCACCTCGTGGTTGCCGCGGCGCGACCCGTACGAGTTGAAGTCGCGGACATCGACGCCCTGCTCGATCAGCCAGCGCCCGGCCGGGCTGTCCTTCTTGATCGCGCCGGCGGGCGAGATGTGGTCGGTCGTGATCGAGTCGCCGAGCTTGGCGAGGACGCGCGCGCCGGTGATCGGGTCCGACGACTCCGCCGGCTCCGGGTCCATCCCCTCGAAGAACGGCGGGCGGCGGACGTAGGTCGAGTCGGGCCAGTCGTAGCGGTCGCCGTCGGGGACCTTGATCGCCTTCCAGCGCTCGTCGCCCTCGAACACGTTCGCGTAGTTCTTCTCGAACATGTCGGCCCGGACGGCGTCGGCGACCGTGTCGCGGATCTCCTCCGCGCTCGGCCAGACGTCGCGGAGGTAGACCGGCTCGCCGTCGCTGCCGATGCCGAGCGGCTCGGACTCGAAGTCGAAGTCCATCCGGCCGACGAGCGCGTAGGCGACGCAGAGCGGCGGCGATGCCAGGTAGTTGGCCTTGACGTCCTGGTTGATCCGGCCTTCGAAGTTGCGGTTACCCGAGAGCACGGCGCAGACGACGAGGTCCTTCTCCGCCACGGCCTCGGAGATGTGCTCGTCGAGCGGCCCGGAGTTGCCGATGCAGGTCGTGCAGCCGTAGCCGACGAGGTCGAACTTGAGCCGGTTCAGGTACTCGTCGAGCCCGGACTTCTCGAGGTAGTCGGTGACGACCGTCGAGCCCGGCGCCAGCGAAGTCTTGACCCAGGGCTTGACGTCGAGGCCACGCTCGACCGCCTTCTTGGCGAGCAGCCCGGCGCCGATCATCACCGAGGGGTTCGAGGTGTTCGTGCAACTCGTGATCGCGGCGATGACGACGCGTCCGTGATCGAGGTCGAACCTGTTGCCGGCGGCGTCGGTCACCTCGATCGAGTCGTCGCTGCAGCGCTCGCCGGCGACGGCGGTCGCAGCGGGCGCGCCGTCGGGCGAGTCGGTCGGCGAGCCGGTCGCCGTCTCGCTGCCGTTGCCGGGCGGGTCCGAGGCGGGGAAGGAGCCGGTGTCGGGCTCGCGGTCGGTCCCGAGGGCGCCGGCCGCGTCCTCGTTGAAGCTGCGCAGCGTCTCGAAGAACGCGCCCTTGGCATCGGTCAGCGCGATCCGGTCCTGGGGCCGCTTCGGCCCGGCGATCGCGGGGACGACGTCGCCGAGGTCAAGTTCGAGGGTGTCGCTGAACGTCGGCTCCTCGGAGTCGGGCTCGTGGAACATGCCCTGCTCGCGCGTGTAAGCGTCGACGAGCTCGATCACCTCGCTGCCGCGTCCGGTGAACTCGAGGTAGCGGAGGGTCTCGGCATCGGGCGGGAAGATCGCGCAGGTCGAGCCGAACTCCGGCGACATGTTGCCGAGCGTGGCGCGATCGGCGAGGCCGAGGCTCGGCAGGCCGGGCCCGTAGAACTCGACGAACTTGCTGACGACGCCGCGCTCGCGGAGCATCTCGGTGACGCGCAGGACGAGGTCGGTCGCGGTCGTCGCATCGCCGAGCTCGCCGTCGAGACGGAAGCCGATCACCTGCGGGAGCAGCATCGAGATCGGCTGGCCGAGCATCGCCGCCTCGGCCTCGATCCCGCCGACGCCCCAGCCGAGCACGCTGAGCCCGTTGATCATCGTCGTGTGCGAGTCGGTGCCGACGAGCGTGTCCGGGAACGCCCGGTCGACGCCGTCCCTGGTGTCCGACCAGACCACGCGGCCGAGATGCTCGAGGTTGACCTGGTGGCAGATGCCGGTCGCGGGCGGGACGACGCGGAAGTTGTCGAAGGCCTTCTGGCCCCAGCGCAGGAACTCGTAGCGCTCCTCGTTGCGCTCGAACTCGCGCTCGGCGTTGACCTCGAAGGCGCGGGCGTTGCCGAACGCGTCGACCTGGACCGAGTGGTCGATGACGAGGTCGACCGGGACCAGGGGATTGATCTTCGCCGGGTCCGAGCCGAGCTCGTCCATCGCGTCGCGCATGGCGGCGAGATCGACGACCGCCGGGACGCCGGTGAAGTCCTGCATCAGCACCCGTGCGGGCTGGAACGGGATCTCCTCGGTCGGCTCGGCCTTCGCGTTCCACGTCGCGATCGTCTCGACGTCGTTCGCGGTGACGCCGACCCCGTCCTCGAGCCGGAGACAGTTCTCGAGCAGGACCTTCAGCGAGTAGGGAAGGCGGGCGACGTCGTACTTCGACTGGAGTGCGTCGAGACGATGGATCTCGTACTCGCGGCCCGCGACCTCCAGGGTCGACCGGGCGCCGTAGCTGTCCGTCATCTCGTCTCCTTCCCGCCCGGAGGCGCTAGTCGCTGTCTTCCTTCTCGGACGTCTTCTCGTGGTCCGCCTCTCCGTAGATCGTAAGGCCCTCCGACCGTGCGTCCTCCTCGGGAAAACGGTCGCCGAGCGGGTGGCCGTGCTTGTCCCCGTGGGACGCGGCCTGGATCAGCTGCTCCTCGGCGAGCTCGAACCCCTCGGCGACTCCCTCGCCGCCCTCGGCGAGCGGCCGTTCGGCCTCGGGCAGGCGCTGGCTGGCGGTGTGGCCGCCGATGGCGCCGGCCTCGGCGGCCGCTGCGGCCTCCTCCTCGGCGATCAGCTCGCGCAGGCGCTTTTCCGATTCTTCGCTCATGACGTCTCCAGGTTCGGTGGCGGGGGGCTGCAGGAGAAGGTATCCGGAAACGGCGGCCCGATCGAGCCGCGGCGGGCGCGGTCAGCGCTTGTCGGTCTGGCCGCGGGCGACGTGCTCGGCGACCTTGGTGCCGCCGCCGCGCTGCGCCCGGGCGGCGATCCCGGGGAACCAGTGGGCGAAATGGGCGAGCGCCCGCTGCTGGAGTGGCGCGACCGCGACCTCGGCCTTGTTCTGCTCGATTCCCCTGACGACACCCGCGGCGACCTCTTCGGGGGTCGACGTGCCGACGCCCGACGGGACCTTGGCGCCGGAGTCGGCGAACATGCCGGCGTCGCGGATGAAACCGGGCATCACGACCGTGACGCCGACGCCGGAGCCGTCGCCGGCGAGGTCCTCGCGAAGCGCGAGGGCGAAGCCGCGAAGGCCGAACTTCGTGCCGTTGTAGACGGAGGCGCGCGGCGAAGCGGCCTTGCCGGCGAGCGAGGAGACGAAGAGGAGATGGCCGCCGTGGCGGTCGACCATCGCCGGCAGCAGCGCGTGGGCGAGGATCATCGGCGACTCGAGATTGACGCGGACCGCGCGGGCGACCTCCTCGGCGCTGAAGTCGGACAGGCGACCGGACCCGGGCAGGCCGGCGTTGGCGACGAGAATGTCGATCGGGCCGTCGGCGGTGGCGTCGGCGGCGAGGCGCTCGGCCGCGCCGGGCTCGGCCAGGTCGGAGACGACCACCGAGTGACCGCCGCCGGGTAGCGACGCCGCGAGCGCCTCGAGCTCCTCCCCCTTTCGT
>JADFCZ010000151.1 GCA_018263295.1 Conexibacter sp. | reverse complement strand
GCCGCTCTGGCGATCGAGGCGGTCGGCCGTGCCGGCGGCGAGGTCGTCGAGCAGGTCCGCAAGCAGTTCAAGGAGCACCCGGGGATCATGGAGGGCACCGAGCGGCCGGATTACGGCGGCACCGTCGCCATCGTGACCGCGGCCGCCCAGCGGGAGATGATCCTCCCGTCGCTGATCCCGATCATCGTCCCGGTGATCGTGGGCGTCATCAGCGCCCAGGCTCTCGGCGGACTGCTGATCGGCGTCATCGTCGTCGGCTTCTTCATGGCCGTCTCGATGACCGTCGGTGGCGGCGCCTGGGACAACGCCAAGAAGCTGATCGAGGACGGCTCCTTCGGCGGCAAGGGCTCGGAAGCCCACGCCGCGTCGGTGACCGGCGACACGGTCGGCGATCCCTACAAGGACACCGCCGGCCCCGCCATCAACCCGATGATCAAGGTCGCGAACATCGTCGCGATCCTGATCATTCCGATCATCCACTTCTAGGCAAGGCCTGGAAACCAGATGGACCGAGAGGGCGGCCCCAGGGCCGCCCTCTCGCGTTGAGAAGGCGGGTACCGGGCGCATCCGCCACCGAGGCCCAACGAAGGCCCCTTGCCTCCCCGATCACCTCCCCTCACCGCCAAACCACAGCCCACCGGTCGCCGGGCCGCGGCGCGAGCCGAATGAGCCCACCACCCCCGCCTGCCATCCTCGAACTGTGGAACCGAAGCGGGAGCGGACCCTCTACGAGATCTCGAGCAGCTTCTTCGCCGCGCTCGTGATCGTGTTCGCCGTGGCGGGCCTGCTGGTCGTCGGTTTCGGCGACGACGGGCCCGTCTCGCCCGAGTTCGGGATCTGCCTGTTGTTCCTGGTGCTCGGCCTCGGGCGGCTGTACCTGGGCCTCGTCAGGGGCGACGAAGGCTCCGGGGACTGACACCCAGCTAGAGTCGCCTGCCGCATGGCGCACCGGGTTCCCCGCGACCAGTCTCTCCAGCGCGTCCACGGCGTCGGCTCCCTGTTCAGCGCCGCGTACGGGAACGTCGGCTCGTCCATCTACTACGCGCTCGGCGTCGTCGCCGCGTTCGCCCTCGGGCTGACGCCGCTCGCGTTCATGATCTCGGGACTGATCTTCGCCTGCACCGCTGCGACCTACATCGAGGGCACGGTGATGTTCCCCGAGGCCGGCGGCTCCGCGAGCTTCGCCCGGCATGCGTTCAACGAGCTGGTCAGCTTCATCGCAGGCTGGGGCCAGATGCTCAACTACATCATCACGGTCGCGATCTCGGCCTTCTTCGTCCCGCACTACCTCGGGGTCTTCTGGGAGCCGCTGCGGACCAGCCCCGGCGACATCATCGGCGGCATCGTCCTGATCGTTGCCCTGGCGCTGCTCAACATCAAGGGCACGCAGGAGTCGGCCCGGCTCAACCTCGTGCTCGCGATCGGCGACCTCGCCACCCAGGTGCTGCTGGTGATCGTCGGCATGATCCTCGTCTTCAGCCCCGACACGCTGATCGGCAACATCGACCTCGGCGTCGCCCCGACTTGGGGCGATTTCGCGCTCGGGATCGCGCTCGGGATGATCGCCTACACAGGCATCGAGACGATCTCGAACATGTCGGAGGAGGCGATCGAGCCGGAGAAGTCGATTCCGCGCGGAACCGCCTACGTCGTCGCGGCGGTGATCGGCCTCTACGCGCTGCTGCCGATCATCGCGCTGTCGGCGATGCCGGTCACGCAGGGCCCCGACGGCTACACGACCGAGCTCGGCACCAAGTTCGCCGGCGATCCGGTCCTCGGCATCGTCGAGAACCTCGGCCTCAGCGCCGGCCTCACCGACGCTCTCAGCATCTACGTCGGCGTCCTCGCCGCCGTGATCCTCGTAATCGCTACGAACGCGGGGATGATCGGCGTCTCGCGGCTGACGTTCTCGATGGGCCAGCACCGCCAGCTCCCCGAGCGGCTGCGCCAGATCCACCCGAAGTTCCGGACCCCGCACATCGCGATCATCACTTTCTCGATCGTCGCCTCGATCGCGCTGCTGCCGGGCCAGGCGGACCTGCTCGCGACGATGTACTCGTTCGGCGCGATGCTCTCGTTCACGGTCGCGCACGTGTCGGTGCTGTGGATGCGACGCCGGCACTCCGGTGTCGAACGCAAGTGGAAGCCGATGGGGAACGTCAGGGTCGCCGGTGTCGAGATCCCGCTCACGGCGGTGTTCGGCGGCCTCGGGACCTTCGCCGCGTGGATCGTCGTCATGGCGATGAATCCGGTGACGATGGCGATCGGCCTCGGGTGGATGATCATCGGCTCGGTCGTCTACGTGGCTTACCGCCGCAGCCAGGACCTGCCGATCAAGAAGACGGTCACGGTCGTCCTGCCGGAGCCGCTCGACGTCGAGGAGGTCGAGTACCGCTCGGTGCTCGTCCCCTTCGAGGACGATCCGTTCTCGGAGCTGACGATCGGCACCGCGGCCCGGCTCGCCGCCCGCAAGGGCCGCGGGATCCACATCCTCTCACTGCTCAACGTCCCCGCACACCTGCCGATCGACGCGCCGCTGCCGCGCCAGCAGGAGAAGGCGCAGTCGAAGATCGAGCGGGCGAAGCTGATCGGCGGCCGCCGCGTCACCGGCCACGTCCAGCGGGTCCGGCCCGGGCAGGCGCCGAAGGCGATCATCGAGGAGGCCGTCGACATCAAGGCGGTGGCGATCGTCATGCAGCTCACCTACCGGAACGGGACGCCGCTCTACGGCAAGACGCTGCAGGGCGTTCTCGGCAAGCGCCCCTGTCGGGTGATCGTCGCCGCGAACCCGCTCGGTGAGGAGGCCGAGGGGCAGGTCGCCGCTCTGGTCTGAGCGCGGCGGCCGCGAGCCCGCCCCGGCGAACCGCATTCCTGCAACTAGAATCGCCGCCGTGGCGACCAGGCAGCGAATCGGGTCGAGCGGAACGAAGGTGCTCTCGTCGGTGATCCTCATCCTCGGCGTGGTCATCGTCATCCGCACCCTCGCCGCCGGCGGTGGTCTCGCATCGGCGGGAGTGTTGCTCGGGGTCGTCTTCACGGCGATCGGCGCGGCACGGCTCTACCTCGCAATCAGGCGCCCGGCTTGAGGCTTCACGCGTGAACGACCGCCGCATCGCCAAGCCGGCGCTGGGCCGGCGCTTCCTCGGCGTGCCGTGGCTCTGGGCGGTGGCCCACTCGGCGATCGCCTTCTCCGTCTACTACGCGATCGGCGTGGTCGCCGACGAGGCCCTGGCGCTGACCCCCGTGATCTTCGCGATCGCGGGGCTGATCTACGTGCTGACGACGATGACCTACGTCGAGGGCGGCGCGATGTTCCGCGAGCGCGGCGGCTCGAACACGCTCGCCCGCCACGCGTTCAACGAGCTCGTCAGCTTCGTCGCCGGCTGGGCGATCCTGATCGACTACGTGATCGTCATCGCGCTCGCCGCGGTCACGCTCCCGCACTACCTCGGGCCGATCTCCTCGAGCCTCGCCGACGGCACCGGCGAGCAGGTCGTCGCGGTCGGCGTCGTCGTGGTCGTCGCCGCGATCAACATCATCGGCATCACCGGCAGCCGCCGGCAGGGCTTGCTGGTGGCGATGACGGCAGCCGACCTGCTGCTGCAGTTCCTGCTCGTCGTCGTCGGCCTGATCGTCGTCTGGGATCCGAGCGCGCTCACCGACTCGCTCGACGCCTTCGGGGCCCCCAGCATCGAGAGCCTCGCCCAGGCACTGGTGATCTCGATGGTTGCGGTCGCCGGGATCGAGGCCTCCTCCGATCTCGCGCCCGACCTCGCCTGGCGCCGCGAGGACCTCAGGAACGTGCTCCGGGCGGGCACCTTCGTCGTTCCGTTCGTCTACGTCGGGATGTCGCTCGTCGCATTGATGGCGCTGCCGGTCGTCGCCGGCCCGGACGGCCCGACGACGGCTCTCGCGACGACCTGGGAGGACGCGCCGGTGCTCGGGATCACGTCGGCCTTCTCGCCGGAGTGGCTGTCGGAGGTCGCGAAATGGGCCGTCGTCGCGATCGCGCCCCTGATCCTCTTCTTCGCCGCCAACGTGACGATGCTCGGCCTGTCCCGGCACACCTACGTGCTCGCCACCAACCGCCAGATCCCGAGTTGGCTCGGCAAGCTCGGCGGCGGGCGCTCGACCCCGCACGTCGCGATCGTGATCGCTGCGCTGTTCGCGATCGCTCTCGTCCTGCCCGGGGACATCGAGTTGCTCGCGGGCGTCTTCGCGTTCGGCGCGACCCTGGCGATCTCGATCGCGCACGGGTCGCTGATCCGGCTCCGCTTCACCGACCCCGATCGCGAGCGGCCGTACTCGGTCCCGTTCGGCGTCCGGATCCGCGGCACGTCGGTGCCGCTTCCCTCCGTCCTCGGCCTGCTCCTGACCGGCGCCGGGTTCGTCTCGATCGTCGTCCTCCACGACTCCGCCCTCCTGGTCGGGGGCGCCTGGATGATCTTCGGCCTCCTCTCCTACTTCGTCTACCGCCGGGTCGTCCAGGGGCTGCCGCTGACGACGCGCGTCTCGGTCCCCGAGCAGGCGCTGCTCAAGCATCCGCCCGACGTCGAGCTCGATAGCGTCCTCGTCCCGATCCTCGGCACCGGCAAGCTCGAGGACGACATCGTCCAGACCGCCTGCAGGCTGGCGGAGTCGAACCCGCTCGAGGGACAGAAGAACCCGCGCCTCGAGCTGCTCTACGTGATCGACCTGCCGCTGACGGTTCCGCTCGAGGGCCCGATCCCGTCCGACAAGGTCGCGGCGGCCGAACGCGCGCTCGCGCGGGCCTGCGAGATCATCGACGAGTACCCCGGCGTCGAGGCCGACAGCGACTTCGTCCTCGCTCGCAACGTCGGCGAGGCGATCGTCCAACGGGCCCGCGAGCACGAGGTCGAGGCGATCATCGTCGGCGGCGAGCCCCCGACCATGATCCGCGGCGGCGCCGTGCTCGGCGGGGTGCGCGGATCGAAGCCGGCGGAGATCGGGCCGATCAGCGAGTACGTCCTCCGGCACGCGCCCTGCAGGGTGCTGCTGACCGCGCCCGCCGAGCAATAAGATCGGGCCCATGCTGATCCTGATTGTGGGATGCGGGCGCGTGGGGTCATCCGTCGCACGAACGATGCTGGCCGAAGGCCACGACGTCTCCTGCCTGGACGAGGACCCCGACTCGCACGCCCGGCTCGAGCTCGGGCTCGACACCTCCTGGGAGGACGCCGGCGGCCAGTTCACGGTCGGCACCGGGCTCGAGATCGACGCCCTGACCACTGCCGGGATCGAACGCGCCGACGTCTTCGTCGCCTCGACCAACGGCGACAACACCAACATCGTGATCGCCCAGATCGCCCAGCGCCGGTTCCGGGTCGAGACGGTGATCGCGCGGATCCTCGATCCCTACAGGGCCGAGTGGTACGCGACCCAGGGCCTGCAGACGATCTGCCCGACCCGGACCGCGATCGAGATGCTCGAGACGAGCGTCCGCGAGGTCGCGGCCGGCAAGGAGGAGGACGCATGATGGGTGGCCAGGTCTCCGGCGGCGAGTACATGCTGATCGTCGGCGGCGGCAAGGTCGGCTGGAACCTCGCCCGCGAGCTGATCGACAAGGGCCACGAGGTCACCCTGATCGAGTCCGACCGCGAGCGCTACCTGACCGTGGAGCAGGAGCTCGAGCATCGCGTCCTCTACGGCGATGCGTCCGAGCTCTGGGTCCTCGAACGGGCCGGGATCGCCCGCGCGGGGATGGTCATCGCCGTCACCGGCGACGACGAGGACAACCTGCTGATCTGCCAGGTCGCCAAGGACAAGTACGGCGTCGACCGGGTGATCGCCCGCGTCAACAACCCGCGCAACCGCCAGCACTTCGAGCTCCTCGGCGTCAAGCCGTACGTCTCGGCGACGGACCTGATCCTGAGGCTGATCGAGCGCCAGGTGCCGCGCTACGGCCTCGTCCACCTGCTCGACCTCGCGGACGCGAAGATCGAGATCATCGACCTGCTGATCGGCGAGAACGCCCAGGTCGTCGGCAGGCAGCTCCACGAGCTCGAGATGCCGAAGGGGAGCCTGCTGATCAGCGTGATGCGCGAAGGGACGGGCTTCGTGCCGACGCCGGACACCGTCCTCGAAGCCGGCGACGAGGTTCTCGCCGTCCTCGACCCCCGGGTCGAGGAGGAGCTGACCCGCTACCTCGGTCTCGAAGAGGGCACGGTCGACCGGACCCCCGACGCCTGAGGTGGCCGACCGCAGGGTCGATCACCTGCTCGTCGGCGGCGGCATCGCCTCCGCCTACTGCGCGTCCGAGCTGCGAAAGCGGGGGGCCGAGGGCTCGATCCTGCTCGCCGGCCGCGAGCCGGAGCCGCCGTACGACCGGCCGCCGCTCTCGAAGGAGTACCTGCGAGGCGAAGCGGGACGCGAGGACGGATACGTCCACCCACTCGCCTGGTACGAGGAGAACGACGTCGAGCTGCTGACCGGGCGCAGCGTGATCTCGATCGATGCCGGCGAGCGGACGGCGAAGATCCAGGGCGGCGAGGAGGTCGAGTTCGGGACGGCCCTGCTCGCGACCGGCGCGATGGTGAACATCCTCCGCGTCGACGGCGCCCAGCTCGAGGGCATCCACTACCTCCGGGCCTACGGCAACTCCGACTCGATCCGCGAGGACGTGGCCGCAGCCGAGCACGTCGTCTGCGTCGGCGGCAGCTACATCGGCGCCGAGGTTGCGGCTTCCCTGATCGAGCTGGGCAAGCGCTGCACGATCGTCGAGATCGAGCCCGTGATCCTCTCCCGCGTCTTCGGCGAGGACGTCGGACGGCGGTTCCAGTCGCTGCTCTCCGAGCGGGGGGTCGCGTTCGCGGCGGGGGAGACCGTTGCCGCGTTCGAGGGCGACGAGCGGGTCTCGACGGTGCTGACCGAGAGCGGAATGGCGATCGACTGCGACGCGGTCGTCGTCGGCGCCGGGGTCAGGCCCGACACCATGCTCGCCGGCCGCGCCGGCCTCGAGGTCGAGGACGGCATCGTCTGCGACTCCGGCCTCGAGACCTCGGTCGAGGGCATCTTCGCCGCGGGCGACTGCTGCAGCTACGACAGCGAGCTCCACGGCCGCCGGGTCCGCTTCGAGCACTGGGACGTCGCGCTGCATCAGGGCCGTCACGCCGCCCGCGGGATGCTTCGCGACAAGAGCCCCTACCGTGTCGTTCCCTACTTCTTCAGCGACCTCTCCGACTGGGCGTCGCTCGAGTACGTCGGCGGCGCCGCCGACTGGGACGAGGTGCTCTGGCGCGGCGACCTCGACGCCGGCGAGTACTCGGCCTGGTACCTGAGCTCCGACCGCGTCGTCGCCGCGCTGGCGGTCGGTCGTTCCGAGGACCTGCTCGCCGCCCGCCGCCTGATCGAGTCCGGCGAGCCGGTCGGCGATCGACGCGATGCGATCGGCGACGCGGACGCCGACCTCTCCGACCTCGGTTAACCTCCCGAGCCAACCCTTGCGGGCTGGTGTAATGGCAACACGCCTGTCTCTGGAACAGGTATTCGGGGTTCGAGTCCCTGGCCCGCAGTTGTCGCTCTGCACGCGGCCGGCGCGGGGCGCCGCGCCCTCCCGGGAATGTGGAGGGTCGGTCGCGGCGACCCGCACCTGCCGCTTCTCACTCCCAGCAGGACTCCCTGGACGGTTGTTCTAGGCCGCGCTGTTCAACGATTGTCCAGGGCCTTCCGGGGATCTGGGCCACCTGGCCCTTTCCGTCCGATCAGGCGGGGGCGGGGGTTCTGGCAACGAACCTGGGGAGGGATGGAAATGTCGAAGAGGACGGCTGTGCTGACTGGCCTGGCGGGGGCGGGACTCGGCGCCCTGATGGGCCTGCCCTACATGTTCCGTGCCGGCGAATGCTCGTTGCTCGGTGCCCGATCGGTGCAGTGCACGATGAACGAGGCGATCGGGCCGTTCCTGAGCGCGATCGCGGTCGGTTTCGTGCTCGCGATGGTCGTCGGCAACGCGGTTGCGATCGCGACCCGGCGCTCGCTCGCGCCGAAGAGCAGGAGCGGGAAGGCTCGTGCGGCAGCCGCGAGCGACGACCCCGCCATCCAGCTCGCGGCCTGGGGGATGCCCCCGAAGGGCGGCCAGCGCACCGTCAGCCTCGGCGAGCCGGCGCCGCGGCGCCCGCGCCCGGACGATCCACCCGCAGCGACGCGGGCGGGAGCCGGATACGGCGCCGCCCGGGCGGCACGAGCCGCAGCGGAGCCGAAGCCGCCCCGCCTCAGGGTCGTCCCCGGTGGCGGAGAGCGCAGCTGACTGCTCACCGCGATGCGGAGGGATCGTCGCGGGTGGCCGCTAATCTGCGTGCAATGAGAGGGAAAACGGCCACGCTCGCGGCGCTCATCTCGGGAGCCGCAGCAACGATCGGGGCCGCCGGCTGCGGCGGTGACGACGCGACGACCTCGTCCATCACCTCGTCGACCACGTCGACGGCCGCGGTGTCGACCGAGGAGTTCATCACCGCCGCCGACGCGCGTTGCGCGGAGGCGAACGCGGCGATCGCGAACCTGACCGCGGACGGTTCCGGCAGCTCGACCGCGATTCAGCAGCAGGCCGACATCACCAAGCAGACCCTCACCGGTCTGAAGTCGCTCGGCAGCCCCGACGATCCGGACGGCTCGCTCGCCGACTACTACGACGCGGTCGAGGAGCAGGTCTCGATCCTCGGTCAGCAGGAGGACGCGCTCGTGTCCGGCGACAGCGCCGGCGCCGAGGCGCTGACGACTCAGCTCGACCAGGCCGAGACCGACGCTCAGACCGCCGCCGAGTCGTTCGGCTTCGAGGAGTGCGGCCAGACGGGCACCGCGCTCTCGACCGGCAGCTCGACGACGACGACGCCCTCGGATGCCCCGGTGACTACGACCCCCGCCCCGACGACCACAACGCCACCGGCGACGACCCCGGCCCCCGTGACGCCGGCCCCGCCGACGGGCGGCACGTCCGGCGGCACCTCGGGCGGCACGTCCGGCGGCACCGGCGGGACCTCGGGCGGAACCGGCGGCGGCTCCTCCGGCGGCGTCAGCCCCTGAGGGCGCTCGCGGCCCCTCAGG
>JADFCZ010000150.1 GCA_018263295.1 Conexibacter sp. | reverse complement strand
CGCGATCGAGGGCGTCGGGCCGAAGTTGGACCAGTAGACCCGGTCGGCGGCCCGGGCGCCGGGCGCGGCGAACAGCGCTGCCAGCGCGAGGAGGCCGAGAACGAGCAGGGACAAGCCGATGCGCCGCGCAGACGAGCGATCATCCGTCTGCAGCTTGAGGTCGAGATGCATCCAGCCCCCTTCACCGTCCGTGGTTCTCGCGGCCCAGTGCAACGCCGCCCATCCACCGAGGGATTCTAGCCCCGTGCGTTGGATCCGGCGGCAGGCGCGGCGTTTGCCGCTCCAGCGCAGGTACGGAGAGCGCGCCCGACTGGATTCAAAACAGTGACCTTCGGTTTCGTAGATTGGCCGTCGGTTCTTGACCGTCAGCTTTTCGCTCGGCGGCCCACTCCTCGCACGGGCCTTGCACGGAGCGCGGCAATTCCACTGCGCCAACCTAAGGCGCCACCCGCGCCAATGGGCGAACCGGGGATATCCTCGCGGCGAGCTCGCCTGAGTTTGCCGAGGAAGGAGAGGGAGATGGCAGAAGCGCCGCGCCCGGCCCCGAGGACCGCTGTCCTCTGGGCGATCGGGATCGCTGGGCTCGCCTCGGCCGCGGTCACGATGTGGCTGGCGTTCAATAGCCAGCGCGCCGATCCAGGGTTGGAGGGCGCCCTGTCCGTCTGGATCTCGCTTCCCTACATCGTCGGCGGGCTGATCGCCTGGTGGAGGAGACCGGACAACCGCTTCGGGCCGTTGATGCTCGTCGCCGGATGGACGGCGTTCGTGACCACGGGCTCCTACACGACGAGCGACGTCCCGTTCACGATCGGCCAGATCTTCGACCTGCTTCCGATAGCGATGTTCCTCCACGTCTTCCTTGCCTATCCAAGCGGACGGCTGCAAAGCGGACTCGAACGCTTCGTTGTAGTTGCCGCGTACGCGATCTCGATCGGGCTCCAGATCCCGAAGCTGATGCTGGGCAGCTCGGGGCCCGACAACCTGACCGAAGTCACCAGCTGGCCCGAAACGGCCGAATCGATCCAGAGAGTCCAGCTCTGGTTGCTGATCGCACTGCTGGTGGCCGGAGTGGTGCTGCTCCTGGCGCGCAGGCAGCACGCCCCGCCCTCACGTCGGCCGATCGCGATGCTGGTCGACTCCTACGTGGTGGCGCTGGCGTTGCTCGCGCTCTTGCTCCTCGCCGGCCTCAACCAGTGGCCCTCGCTCGAAACGATCCACCGGATCGCATTCATCTCCCTCGGAATCGCACCTGCCCTGTTCCTCACTGGGCTACTCTCGGCGCGCCTGGCTCGCTCGGATGTGGCCAATATGTTCGTGGAGCTGAGCGCCAACCCGGCGCCCGCCGACCTCCGCGACGCCTTCGCCCGGGCGCTCCGAGATCCCAGCCTCGTCCTCGCGTATTGGCTGCCGGACCGGGGCGAATGGGCGGACGAGGGAGGGCGGTACGTCGAGGTCCCCAGCCCGGACCCGGGGAGGTCGACGACCATGATCGAGGCCGACGGCGAGCCGGTCGCGGCTCTGCTGCACGAGGCCGCTCTGGAGGACGAGCGCGAGCTGCTCGACGCCGTCGGAGCCGCCGGTGCAATCGCGCTGGAGAACGCCAGGCTCCAAGCCGAGCTCCGGGCTCGGATCACCGAGCTGAGCGAGTCACGTGGCCGGGTGATCGAGGCGGAGCAGAACGCGAGGCGCCGGCTGGAGCGCGACCTCCACGACGGAGCACAGCAGCGACTGATCGCGATCTCGCTCGAGCTCGGCCAGATCGCGGCCGAATCCGACGCAGAGACATCCGCCCGCCTGGACGAGACGCGGCTGGAGGTGGCTCGGTCGCTGGAGGAGTTGCGGGACCTCGCCCGCGGCCTCCACCCGTCAGTGGTAACACAGCACGGGCTCACGGTGGCACTCGAGTCGCTGGCCTCGCGCGCAACCGTCCCCGTGGCGGTTTCCAGCGACCTCGACGGAACGCGGTTTCAAGGGTCGCTCGAGGTGGCGGCTTACTACGTCGCCGCCGAGAGCCTGGCCAACGTCGGCAAGCACGCTCACGCGAACTCGGCATCGATCGGCGTCAGTCGAGCCGGCGGCGAACTCGTGATCGTGGTCGCGGACGATGGCGTCGGCGGGGCGGATGCAGACAGCGGATCGGGCCTGAGGGGACTGGCAGATCGAGTCGAGGCGCTGAACGGAGTCCTGGAGGTGCGTGGCGGGGATTCCGGCGGCACGGTCGTCCAGGCGCGGTTCCCCTACGAGTAGCCGCAAGCCGGCGTCAGCTCTGTAGGAAGCGGAGTACGGCAAGCACCCGGCGGTGGTCCTCCGGATCGGAGGTGAGGTCGAGCTTGCTGAAAATGCTGCCGACGTGCTTCTCCACCGCGCGGTCCGTGATCACCAGCCTCTCGGCGATCGCGGCGTTGGAGCGTCCCTCGGCCATCTGCTCCAGAACCTCTCGTTCACGGGGACTCAAGGCCTCGAGCGGATCATCGTCGCGACGGCGGCCGAGTAACCTCGAGACGACCTCGGGGTCGAGCGCTGAGCCGCCGTCGGCGACACGCCTGACCGCTTCGATAAATGTGTCGAGGTCGCCGACCCGGTCCTTGAGCAGATAGCCAAGCCCCTCGGCGTTGTCCGCGAACAGTTCGCTCGCGTTCGCCTCCTCGACGTCCTGGGAGAGGACGAGGACGCTCACCTCGGGCAGCTCCGATCGAATCTCCCGCGCGGCGCGCAGGCCCTCGTCGGTTTGGGTCGGAGGCATCCGCACGTCCACTAGGGCCAGGTCGGGCTCGTGTGCGCGGACCTTGCGCAGCAGGTCCTCGGCATCGCCGGCCTGGCCCACCACCTCGAATCCCGCTTCGGTCAGCAGTCTGGCCAGCCCCTCCCGCAGGAGGACCGAGTCGTCAGCGATCACAACCTTCACGGCGATGACGCTATTGCACGAAGTTCCGTGGAAGGGCCGCGAGCGACTCAGCCGAGAGCTCGTCCTTAGGCACGAATCCGCTGGCACCGCTCGCCTCCACCAGGCTGCCGAAGTCGGAGCGGTCACGGCTCGAGATAAGGACGATCGGGCTTTCGAAACCGGCCTCGATCAGGCGTCGGGTGACCTCGAAGCCGTCGATGCCGGGGAGCTGGACGTCGACCAGGGCAAAGTCCGGGGCGGACGCGGTGACGACGGCGACGCCGGACTCCCCGTCGCCCGCCTCCGCAACCACGTCATATCCAGCGGCCTCCAGCACCTTGCGGGCTGCCGCCCTGAAGCGGCTGTTGTCGTCGATGAGGACGGTTCGGGGCATCGGGCCTCATTGTGGTGCGAGCGGGAAAGGAATCCATGGGTGCTGACACCACATCTCCCGCGTGCCACCCGCCCCCCGATCGGTGGCGAACCGGCGCTGAGGACACCCGCCAGCCCCATTTGAATCGCATGTCTTCCGGAAGAAGCTTCCCTGCGTAACCGAACGAAAGGGAAGTCCCATGTTGTCCTCACCACTCACTCGCCTCGCCGGGCCGATGTCCGTCATCGCCGGCGTGCTGATCGTTGTCGCGCAGCTGATGATGCTGCCGTTCGACCCGCAGGATCACGTCGCCACCTCGACCGATCCGGTCTTCCAGGCCGGGGGCGTCATCTATATGGCCGGCTTCGTCGCGCTCATGGTCGCCCTGGTCGGTGCCTACGGCGCTGGTCTGCACAGGGCGGGCAAGCTCGGCACGGTCGCGATCGTTTCGGCGATCGCCGGGACGATGATGCTCGGCGGAGACCTCTGGTTCGAGACGTTTGCGGTCCCGTGGCTCGCGGACGAGGCGCCGACGGCGCTCGATACGGATCCGACGATTCTGCTCGGAGTCGGTGCGGTGCTCAGCTACCTCTCCTTCGCGATCGGATGGGCGCTGTTCGGAATCGCGACATACCGCGCCCGGGTGTTTCCGAAGGCGGTCGGCATCGCCCTCGTCGTTGGAGGAATCCTCGGGTTCCGGGCGCTGCTGGCCCCGTTTGGGATCCCGCTCGCGCTCGCGGTCATCGCGATGGGCGTGTCGATGATCCGGGCGACGTCATCCGCCAAGTCATCGACGGATAGCCGCGATTCCGCGCCGCAGACGCACTACGCGGAGGCCACGCCGATCGCGTGACCCCCTCACATCGTGTCCACGTCGACGGGCGTCCTTCGGGGCGCCCGTCGCGCGTCTGGGTGGTGGTTGCGCGGTGGTTTCCTTCCGCATGCCCATGCGATTCGCTCTTTACAGGCGTCTTCGCGGATACTTGTTAAGCCCGTCGGATCCGCGGATATCGCAACGTCCGTGCGGCATTGCGACCTCGCCGTGAAGCGCGCCCGACTGGATTCGAACCAGTGACCTTCGGTTTCGTAGACCGACGCTCTATCCGGCTGAGCTACGGGCGCTAGCGGCGGGACCGTCGTCCCGCGCCGCGCGATTGTAGAGGGGTGGGGCCGAGCGAGAAGGCGAGCTCAGCGGCCGGGGATGCGGAACTCGCCGCTCACCGACTTCGGGTCGATGTCGCTGATCAACGGCAGGTGGAGCCACCGAGCGAGGCGGTACCCGTAGCCGAGATAGAGCCCGACGGGAAGCTCGGGCTCGAAGGCTGTCCGGTGTCCGTCGCGGCCGACGATCTCCAGCAAGATCGGCACCCGCGGGAGGATGACGCCGCGGGGCTGACCGACGCCGGTGATCCGGACGCTGGTCGGCCCGCCCCCGGCGACGCTGCTCTTGAGCTTGCCCGCGGCGCCGGCCAGCTTGATCGGGTTCAGATACCAACGCATGAACCTGGGGATACCCGCGTGCCGGTCGGGCAACCGGATCGACGCCGTGTGCGCAGTGTCACAGTCGAAACTGGCCAGCCAGCCAGTACGCTGCCGCGAACAGTTCGCGCGGCCCAACCGGAGGAGAGAGATGCCGACCGATACCGAACAGAGCCTCGACGAGATCGACGTCGGCGATCCGAAGAACTGGGGGGACGGCGCGCCGCACGAGATCTTCAAGCGGCTGCGGAGCGAGTGCCCCGTTCACTGGTCGGAGATCAACGACTACCCCGACGAGGCGGGCTTCTGGTCGGTCGTCACCGCCGACGACGTCCACACGGTCAGCCGCGACTGGCGGACTTTCTCCTCCGAGCGCGGCGGGTGCATGGCCCTGACCCACGCGATCCCGCTCGAGCTGATGACGTCGATGTTCATCGCGATGGACCCGCCGAAGCACGACCGGCTGAAGGCGCTCTTCCAGCGCGGGTTCACGCCGAAGCGGATCGCGATGCACGAGGACGAGATCCGGGCGATCGTCGTCAAGGTGCTCGACCGCCTCGAGGGCCGCGAGACCGCCGACGTGATCGATGACATCGCCCAACCCGTGGTGTCGCGGGTGATCAGCAGCTTCATGGGCATCCCCGAGGAGGACGACAAGGTCTGGGCGACGCTCGTCAACACGACGCTCGGCGTCGGCGACGAGGAGCTCGCGCCGGGCGGCCTCGAGAAGGTCCTCGCGGAGGACTTCCCGGAGATCTTCCGCCGGGCGCAGGCGATGATCGACGACCGCCGCGAGAACCCGACCGACGATCTGACCAGCGTCCTCGTCCACGCCGAGATCGACGGCGAGATGCTCGCCGACCACGAGATCGTCATGGGCTTCTTCCTGCTCGTCGCCGCCGGCAACGACTCGACGAAGGCGACGTTCACCAGCGGAATGAAGGCGCTGCTCGACCATCCCGACCAGATGCGGGAGCTGGTCGAGGACCCGTCGCTGATCCCGGGCGCGATCGAGGAGTGCCTGCGGATGTTCCCGGCGTTCGCCAACTTCCGGCGCACGGCCACCAAGGACACCGAGGTCCACGGCCACCCGATCGCCGAGGGCGACAAGGTCTTGATGTGGTACGTCTCGAGCAACCGGGACGAGACGCGCTACGAGGATCCGGACGTCTTCGACATCCACCGCAATCCCGAGCACCAGGCGTTCGGAGCGGGTGGCCGGCACTTCTGCCTCGGGACGGCGCTGGCCCGGCTCGAGCTCAAGGTGTTGTTCGAGGAGACGCTGAAGCGCTATCCGAACATGAAGCCGAACGGCGAGGCCAAGCCCGCCTCGACAGCCTTCCTCAACCAGTTCAAGACGCTCCCGGTCCGGCTCGGCTGAGCCGCGGTCGTCCGGCGCGGCGCTCGCCGGCTCGCCGGAGTGGGACGCCTCCCTATCACAGCGTCAACGGACGGGAGCCACATAGCCGGGACTCGCGTCCCGCTACCTTTCCGCGACCAATGACCCTCCGCAACTTCAAACTCATCGCCCTGATCGAGGCGACGACCTTCCTGCTCCTGCTCGTCGCGAGCTACGTCAAACGCGCCAGCGATCAGCCGCTCGGCGTCGAGATCCTCGGCCCGATCCACGGCCTGCTGTTCGTCGCCTACGTCGTGATGGCGCTCGCGGTTCGCGAGCGCGCCGGCTGGACCGGAAAGCAGACGCTGCTGATCCTGATCGGCGCCGTCGTCCCGTTCGGCGGCTACGTCGTCGATCGCTGGATCGACAACAACAACGCCGCCGTGCTGCGGGCGGAAGGCGCCGGCCGGGCCTCGTAGGCTCTGTCCATGGGCTTCCTCTCCCGCCGGTTCCGCTCCCTGAGCTCGGACCGGCCCGACGGCATCGGCGCGGTCGCGATCGGCGATCCGCGCTTCGACGACTGGGAGGTGGTCCGCGAGTTCGGCGACGTCGCGACGGCCCGCGCCTGGCTCCAGCCACTCGCCGACGCCGGCATCGAGGCAGTGCTCACCGCGGACCACGAGCCTGACCGCTTCGGCGGCGGCGACATCTACCTCCAGGTACCGCCGGGGATGTGGAGCGAGGCCGAGGAGCTGCTCAGCGGCCTCGATTGACGACGGCCTCAGTGGCCGCGGATCAGGATCTTCGGGACCGACGTCGGCCGCTCGCGCAGCGCCTTGCCGACCATCGCAGCGATGTGCGGGTAGAGGCCGTCGCGGGGCACGGCCTTCCAGAGGCCGCGGATCCAACCCCGCCTGACGCCGAAGTTGACGACTCCGGAGGTGAGCTCGGTCATGTCGGCGCGGCGCATCAGCTCGACCTCGGCCCCGTCCTCCCACTGGGTCCGGACCTCGTGGTGGCGGTCGATCGCGTCGCGGCAGAGGGCGAGCCGGCGCTCGTCCCATCCCGGGCGACCCGCGAGCAGGTGCTCGGCGAACTCGGCGCCCTCGGTTGTGTAGACGCCGCCGGCGCTCGCGCCCTCGTAGAGGCCGATGTCGTGGAGCAGGCCGGCGACCAGCAGGATCTCGTGGTCGACCATCAGCCCGCGGTCGGCGGCCATCCGCTCGGCGAGCAGGAAGCAGCGCATGCTGTGGCGCTCCATCGGCCCGTCGCTCTCACCGGTGACCTCGCGGAGCGCGGTCAGTGCCGCCCGCTCGGCCTCGCTCTGGACCAGGTCCTCGCCTCTGACGCGCTCGCTCGCCACGGTCGCATCCTCTCAGGCGGCTCCGGATTCCGCTGTAGGGTCGGCCCATGAGCAACGCGGGCGACGAGGGACCCGACCAGCTCTCGTCTGCCGACATGTCGTCGCTGCTCGACGAGAAGGGCGCGATCCACGTCCACGTCGGCGGCACCGCGATCTTCGCCGGGGATCCGCCGCCCTTCGACGAGTTCCTCGACCACGTCGCCGCCCGGCTCGAGCTGATTCCGCGGTTCCGGCGCAGGGTCCGCTGGCTGCCCGGGAAGATCCTCCGAGCCGAGTGGGAGGACGACCCCGACTTCGACCTGCGCCGACACGTCCGTCACGTCGCCCTCCCCTCCCCCGGCGGCGACGCCGAGCTCCGCGACCTCGTCGGCATGGTCATGTCGGAGCCGCTCGACCAGAGCCGGCCGCTCTGGCAGCTCTACCTGATCGAGGGCCACTCGCCTGCGAGCGGCGAGCCCGGATTCGCGGCGATCTCGAAGACCCACCACGCGCTCGTCGACGGCGTCTCGGCGATCGATGTCGGCGCGATCATCCTCGACCCCGATCCCGACGGCACCGACCTCGGGCTCAGCGGCATCGAGTGGACGCCGCGGGAGGTCCGGCGGACCGAGGCGGTGATCGCCGACCGCGTTCTCGATGCCCGCCGGCGGCTCTTCGGGATGCCGCTCGAGGCGGCCCGGCGGGCGCTCGATCTCTCGGCGCCGCAGTCGGCGCTGAAGACGGCGCAGGGGTTCCTCGACCTCGCCCGCCACAGCGAGCCGGTCCCGCCGACGTTCATCAACGCCGAGATCGGCCGCGACCGCCGGGTCGCCTTCGCCGCGACGACGCTCGCCGCGCTGAAGGTGGTGGCGGGCGCTCACGGCGCGACGGTCAACGACGTGGTGCTCGCCGTCTCGACCGGCGCGCTGCGGCGGCTGTTCGAGCACCGCGGCGAGCCGATCCCGCACGACTTCTCGGCGCTGGTGCCGATGAGCATCCGTCGCCCGGGCGAGGAGCTGGCCCTCGGCAACCGGATCACGACGCTGATCGTCCCGCTGCCGCTCGACGAGGCCGACGCCGACGAACGCCTGCGCCGAATCAACGCGACGACGACGCGGCTCAAGGGCTCGGAGGCCGCCCGGGCGGCGTCGCTCGTGATCGAAGCGTCGGGCTGGGTCCCGCCGACGATGAGCCGCGTCCTCGGCCAGGTCGGGACCGTCGGCGGCGCGGCCGCCCAGCGCACCGGGGTCAGCCGGGTCGTCCCCCAGCGGATCCCCTGGAACCTCGTGATCTCGAACGTTCCCGGCCCGCCGATGCCCGTCTACCTCCTCGGCCGCCGCCTCCAGTCGATCCACCCCTTCGTCCCGCTCTCGCCGCAGCGCCGGGCGCTGTCGATCGGAGTCATCTCCTACGACGGCGACCTCTATTTCGGCCTCGTCGGCGACCGCGACCGGATGGACGACCTCGACGAGCTGGCGAGGTTCGTGGCCGAGGAGCTCGCCGCGGTCACGGTCTCCTGACGGTTTCGTTCAGGCGCTTTGCGCTGAGGGGAGCACACGCGCGGTTTCGCCGGGCACGATTGACCGATGCCCCGCGAACCTGCAGAAACCCAACGTGGCGTTGGATTTCTGCAATCTCGCGAGGAGCGGTTCGACTGGGCTGCCTTGGCGCGCGTGGCTCGCCGCCAACACGGGGTTGTCTCCCTTTCTCAGCTGACCGACCTCGGGTTCACGGTTGATGGCGTGGGCCAGTTGGCACGGGTCGGCCGCCTCCACCGCGTCCACCAGGGCGTCTACGCGCTCGGGCCCGCGTCGCTCTCCCCGCCCGGGAACCGGATCGCCGCCGTGCTCGCCTGTGGGTCCGGGTCGCTGCTGGCCTTCCGCTCGGCCGGCTCCCACCTCGAGCTGGCCGCGAACTCGAGCTCGCTGGTCGACGTGATGACGCCGCGCCAGGCGCGGCGGCGGGGCATCCGTGCGCACGCCCTTCCCGCCCTGACGGCTGCCGACCGGATCGTCCGCGACGGCATCCCCTGCACCTCGGTCGCCCGGACC
>JADFCZ010000149.1 GCA_018263295.1 Conexibacter sp. | reverse complement strand
CCGAACGTCAGCGCCTCCTCGGCGCCGACGCCGATCGCGACGATCGACTCGCCGAGGGCGATGATGATGATCAGCCCGTGGCGCTCGGCGAAGTGCTCGGGGGCGAGCTTCCAGCCCTCGGCTCCGAAGAAGTAGGGGCCCGCCATGTCGAGGACGAGGGCGAGCAGCCAGAGCGCGCCCTGCTCGACGCCGTCGAGCTGCGAGGCGATCGCGAGCAGGCCGACGCCGACGGCGGTGCTGACCGCGAGGCCGTTCGTCGAGGCGCGGAGGTTGGCGTCGTCGACGCTCGCGAGCCGGAACAGGGCGATGTGGGCGGCGCGGACGATCGCGTAGGCGCCGGCGAAGACGAGCCCGAGGTCCTCGAACGCCTGCGGGACGCAGAGCGAGATCACCAGCAGCGCCGCCATGGCCGCGAAGATCACGATCCGGACCGCGCCCTCCTCGGGATCGACGGCGCTGGTCAGCCACGAGTAGCCGACCCACGCCCACCAGAGGACGCCGAGGACGAGCAGGCCCTTGGCGAGTCCCTCCCACGTCGGCTCGGCCGCCATCAGCGCCGTGCACTGGGTGATCGCGAGGACGAAGACGAGGTCGAAGAAGAGCTCGAGCGGCGTGACCTCGCCGCGCTCCCTCAGCGTCGCGGCGATCTGCGGGCGGTGGATGCGGGGCGCCGTCGGCATCGGCTCACACTCTCTACAGGAGCCTCGGGTAAGGGGCGTCGGCGGAGATGTCGTCGGCGTCGCGGGCGGCCATGGCGACCAGCAGCGGCCCGAGGAACCAGGGGATGTAGAGGTAGAACCAGTGCTCGAGCACGAGCTCGACGCCGATGATGACCGCCGCGGCGAGCGCGGCGATCTGGATCAGCGTCCGCCGCCACGGGACGAAGGCGACCGCGATCCCGAGGACCACGACCCCGGCCTTGACCGCGGTCTGGAGCCACTCGAGGTCGTTCTGGCCCCAGATGCTGAAGGGGCTCTCGCGGTCGAGCTGGGTCTCCACGGTCCGCTCCCAGAACATCTTCAACCCCGGGTCGACGGCGGGGTGGGCGAGCAGGACGGCCGTGAAAAAGAGGAAGGCGAGCGTGAAGAGGACGAGCGGCCGGAGCGCGTGGCGGCGGTCCTCGCGGGTGCGGAGCCGGATCCCGCGACCGCCGGCGGCGAACAGCGGGAAGAGGGGAAGGGTCACGAACTTCGCCATCCCCGAGATCCCGAGCAGGCTGCCGCGGGCGAGCGGGCCGGCGAACAGGACCAACGCCCAGATGATGAGCGCGCTGACGAGCTCGTCGTTGGAGTTGCTCTGCATCACGAACGCGGTGTAGGGGTAGGCGACCCAGGCGAAGACGAGGGTGAGGCCGAGGACGTTGCCCTCGCGGTCGGGGAACCAGGCGGCGAGCCGGCGTCGGACCCTCCCGCCCCGCGCCGGCGGCTCCTCCGGCGGCGCCGGCGCGAGCAGGTCGTCCTCAGCCGCGTCGTCGTCGGGGTCCTCGACGCTGCGGCGTCGGCGCACGAGCATCAGCCCGAGGGCGAAGAGCCCGGCGAGCGTCGCCGCGTCGAAGAAGATCGTCGCCGCGTGTGCCGCGGGCAGGTCGTCCCAGGAGCCGCTCCACGGCAGTGCCTCCTCGAACGGGACGTAGGCGAAGTAGTTGGCGGGCCCGTAGGTGTCGCCGGTCGGGTTGTCCTCGGGGAAGGAGTCGTCGTAGATCGGCTTCGCGTCGGTGATCTTGTCGGCGCCGATCACGCCCGCGTAGCCGACGTCGATGACGCCGGAGTCGGCGAGGTTGCCGGCCAGCCGGAGCACGATCAGCGCGACGACGGCCGTCGTCATCAGCCAGACCGGGATGCTCGGCCGAAGCCCCTCCCCCGCAGAGCGGTCGAGCCCGTGGCCGCGGAACCCGATCCAGAGCATGCGCGCGAGCAGGTAGGCGAGGAGCGGATAGACGATCGGGACCGAGGTGCCGATCTCGGCGGCGTTGAAGTAGGCCTGGCTGATCCCGAAGGCGAGCAGGACGAGGAGGTCGAGGTGGACCCACTTGCGCCAGCGCCGGAAGTCGAAGAGGCCGGCGAAGAACACGAGCGCCAGCGGGATCCAGACCCAGGGCGAGTTGAGGATGTGCCCGAACTGGCCGGGCTTGCCGCGAGCCATCGGCCAGTCGACCGCCGGCCCGGTCCACGACTGCGTCGCCTCCCCGGTCTGGCCGTCGACGATCACCAGGTTGACCTTCTCTCCGTTCAGGTAGTAGCCGACCTCCCAGATGCGGACGCTCTCGGCCTTGACGTTGGCCGTGAGCGTGTCCTTGGAGGTCAGCTCCGCCTTGCGGGCGACGATCTTCGGGTCGGTGTCGGCGACCTTGACGGCCTCCTCGGGCGAGACCGCGTAGTCATCCGGCGTCGCCGGGAAGCCCGACGGGACGGGGGTCGTGCCCTCGGCCGTCGCCGTCGCCGCGGCGAACAGCCCCAGGAGCGCCGTCGCGACGACGGCGCAGAAGATCGCCCCGGCGCGCCTCACGCCGGCTGGGGGGCGCTCACCGCTGGGGTTCCTGGTCCTCCGGCTTCGGCTTGTCGCGCGCCACCTCGGCGGCGGCCTTCGCCTTGTCGGAGACCGAGCCCTTGCCGCGGGCGATTCCCTTCATCCGCTCGGCCTTGTCCTTGAGTGCCTCGGTGCCGCCCTGCTGATCGACCAGATCCTTCGCTTTCTGTGCTCGGGCGGAGAGCTTCCTGAAGTTGACCATGCGGGAACTATGCCAGCCGCGGCGCCTCGGTCGGGACGGCTCGGCCGATCAGCGGTCGAACGTCCAGAGCTTGTTGCCGATGAAGTTGACCGGGGTCGCCAGCGCGACGGCGATCGCCTGGCTCGCCAGCTCGGGCATGCCGGCGACCGACACGAGCAGCTCGAGGATCGCGAGGTTGACGCCGAGGCCGACGACGCTGACCGTGAAGAAGCGCGCCGCCTGGAACCCGGCGTGCGACTCCTTCGAGCCCTGGCGGCGGAACGTCCAGTGGCGGTTGAGCAGGAAGTTGTTGGTGACGGCGACGACGAATGCCCCGACCGCCGCGAGCAGGTGGTTGAGGCCGGCGCCCTCCGTGAGCAGCGTGAAGACGATGAGGTTGACGACGTAACCGGTGCCGCCGACGACCACGAAATGGAAGAGCTGGACCCAGTTGGCGGGCTCCTTGGTCCCGAGGTGGACGCGGCGAATCAGGCCCCAGGCCCGGTCGGCCGCGGCTTCCCATCGTCCCGGGGACGGCTGTACGGCCGTCCCCTCACCTGTCGGGAGGTCGGTTCCCACCGCTCCAATCTTAGTTTCCGAGCCCGAAATGGCCCTCGATCAGCCCGTAGACATCGCTGATCGCCCACTGCTCGCGCTCCGGCCGGTCGCCGTCGAGGCCGACCGTGAGCAGGGTTCCGAGGGAATCGGTGGCCAGCAGGGACCCGTGGCTGCCGCCCGGCAGGTGGTTGCCCCCGCCCCAGTCGACGCACTCCCAGCCGGTCTCGAGGCTGACGAGAATGTCGCCGGCGTTCGGGTTGTTGAGCGCCGCCCAGAGGCGGGCCAGAGCGTCGGGGTAGTCGTCGCTGACGAAGCACCCTTCCCGGATGCGCGCTCGGAGCGCCGCCGGGTCGCCGTCGAGCTCCCAGGCGCCGCCGCGGCGGTCGGACACGTCGCCGCCGGGACGGAAGCGGAGCTCGATCCCGCTGCCGCTGACGGCGGCCCAGCGACCGTCTGCATCGCCCTCGGGCGTGATCCAGGCGAGCAGGTCGATCCCCTCCACCTCGTGCTCGAGGAAGGCCGAGACCTCGGCACCGAGGTGGGCCCGCGCGTCGGCGTCGGCCGGAAGCAGCCAGATCCCGGCGCCGCGGCCGCTCGGGCCGACCGCGAGCTGGTCGTCGGCGGTCAGCTCCGCGTTCGGCTGCAGCACCTGCCAGCGCTCGCCGAGGACCGTCTGCAGCTCGAGCGGGTGCTCGACGAAGCTCTGGGCGTGATCGGAGACGACGATCACGGCGTTCGCGGCGAGGAACTTGTCGATCCCGCCGTGGGCGCCGACGAGCTCAGCGAGGGCGTCGTCGGCGAGGGCGATCGGCTCCTGGGTCTCCTCGGGCCCGTCGCGATGGGAGTAGTAGTCGACGTCGGGCAGGGAATAGAGAAGGAAGTCGTAGAGGTCGTTCTCGACGAGGTCGCGGCCGGCTGCGGCCGAGTAGGCGTCGCGGGTCGCCGGGCGGGCGAGCGTCGGCTTCGCGTCGACCTTGCGCGACGAGTAGAGCTCGCCGTAGAAGAGCTCCTCCGGGCCCCAGACGGCGTGGTGGAACTTCGCCGCGTTGGCGAACGCCTTCAGCAGGCCCTCGAGGCCCATCTCGTGGCGGGTCCGGCCGCGGTAGATCAGAAACGGCGTGCAGGCGGTCCGGTGGCCGGCGTCGGCGAGCCGCTCGAACAGCGTCGGGGTCTCGTAGTTGAGGTGCCCCATGTTGAGGTTGTAGACGGTGTCGTAGAGCGAGCGGAACAGGCCGAACGCGCGGGTGGCCTCGAACGAGGACCCGTACTCGACGTAGCGCTCCTCCGAGCGCCGGTACCAGTTCATCCCCGGGATCAGGTGGCGGTCGGGGCGGACGCCGGTCGTGATCTCCGACGTGCAGACCGGGGTCACCGACGGGAACGAGGAGACGCAGTCGCCGACGAGCTCGCCGCGGTCGATCAGCTTCTTGAAGGTCGGGGCGTCACCCGCCTCGACGGTCCGCAGCAGCATGTCGCAGCGCAACGAGTCGACGACGACCAGCACCAGCTTCCGTTGTCGCTTCTCGGCGGCCATCGGGCTCGGGAGGTTTGCAGAACGACGAGGGGGCGACCGAAGCCGCCCCCTCACCCCCGTGTCGTCCGTGCTTACTTGAAGGCCACGGTGACCTTGCCGATCGGGGTGCCCTTCTCGATGTCGGCCCCGAAGGTCGCCGACAGGGCCTCGGCCCCCGGCTTCGCGAGCGACGCCTTGACGTTGCTCACGGTCTTGCCGCCGTTCTTGACCTTGGCGTCACCGAGGTCGAGGTCGAGCAGCTTGACCTTCTGCTTGCCGGCGTAGGCGATCAGCTTCGACTTCTCCTCGCCGATCTTGACGACGAAGTTCTTGACGACGAGCTTGGTGTCGCCAGCCGCGAACTTCAGTCCGCCCTTGTGATCGATCGAACCGGTCAGGTTCTTGTCGAGCTTCGCTCCGGTGATCGGGAACGCGATGCCCTTCTTGCCCGCCTTCGCGGGCTTGACCGGCGTCACCGCCACGCCGAGGTCGGCCAGAGCCTCGAACGTCGCCTTGTCGGGCTTCAGGGTCGTCGATCCGAGCGTCTTCGCGTCGGCGCTCGCGGCCACCCCGAGGGTAAGCACGATCGCAGCGGCAGCCGCGAACGATGCGAGCAGGCGACGGCTGAAGCCGACGCTGATCGTAGATTCGTTGCTCACGGTCACTCCTTCTTTCGTATTGACCCCCTCGCCCGACCCCTACGAGGGAGTCCGGAGATCGGATCAGCGGATCGGGGAGGAAGTCGACCGGCCTACGGAAACGGCGTCAGTGCGCCCTCGGCGGTCCGTCGGTCGACCGCGCCGTTGCGGGCCGGATGCGGCTCGGGCGGGGCCTCGGGCTCCTTCCACGGGCCGGGCTTCGGGCGGGGCCTGCCGCCCGGGAACGCGAGCCGGAGGATCGTCCGCTGAACCGTGCCCCACTGCTTGCGGAACGGACCGGTGTTGTACGGCAGGCCGTAGCGCTCGCAGATCGCGCGCACCTTCGGCGCGATCTGGCCGTAGCGCGAGGACGGCATGTCGGGGTAGAGGTGGTGCTCGACCTGGTAGCCGAGGTTGCCGCTCATCAGGTGGAAGAGCGGTCCGCCCTCGATGTTGGCGGCGCCGGTCAGCTGCCGGACGTACCAGCCGCCGCGCGTCTCGTTCTCGGTCTCCTCCTGGGTGAACGTGTAGGTCTGATCCGGGAAGTGGCCGCAGAAGATGATCGCGTTCGACCAGACGTTGCGGACGATGTTCGCCGTGAAGTTGGCGGCCAGCGTCTTCCTCCACTCCCTGCCGCTCAGCGCCGGGAAGAGGACGTAGTCCTTGACGATCTGGTTGAGCCCCTTCTTGCCGATCTCCTTGAGCTCGTCGCGGACCTGGCGCATCGGCTTCTCGCCGCTCTTGATCGCGTCGAAGTCGAGGTCGTGCATCGCGACGCCCCACTCGAAGAACAGCATCAGCAGGACGTTGTAGAACGGCTGCGCGAGGTAGACCGGATGCCACTTCTGGCTCGGGTCGATGCGCATGATCTCGTAGCCGAGGTCCTTGTCCTTGCCGCGGATGTTCGTGTAGGTGTGGTGGACGTAGTTGTGGGAGTGGCGCCAGGCCGAGGCGGGCGAGGCGGTGTCCCAGTCCCAGGTCTGGGAGTTGATGTCGGGATCGTTCATCCAGTCCCACTGGCCGTGCATGACGTTGTGACCGATCTCCATGTTCTCGAGGATCTTCGCCACCGACAAGCCCGCAGTCCCCACGACCCAAGCCGGCTTGTAGCGGGACGCCATCAGGACGATCCGGGAGAGGACGACGAGCCGGCGGTGGAACTCGATGACTCCGCGG
>JADFCZ010000148.1 GCA_018263295.1 Conexibacter sp. | reverse complement strand
TTGCTCGAGCTGCTCGTCGCTGAGCCGTGCCAGCGGGCTCTCGATCTCATGTCCTTGCGTCGTCGTCACAGTTCGACCTCCACGTGTCCCTCCGGCGCGTTGATGCAGATCCGGATCATTTCCCCCTGCTCACCGTGCACTTCGCCCGTTCGCAGGTCCCTCACCCGGCCCTCGGCGAGCTTGCCGACGCAGGTGTGGCAGATGCCCATCCGGCACCCGTACTGAAGATTCGCCCCGGCCTCCTCGCCGCCGGCGAGGATCGGCACGCCGGTGTCGCACTTCGCCTCGACGTCGGTGACGCGGAAGCGGACCGTGCCGCCGGAGCCGTCGGCTCCCCCGCCGCCCATTCCAAATTTGGGCTGGAAGCGCTCCATATCGAGCAGCTCCGGGTCGCCCTCGGCCTCCCAGTGCTCGGTGATCGCGTCGAGCAGCTCGCCCGGGCCGGACGCGAGCGTGTGGCGCTCGCGCCAGTCGCCGCAGAGCTCGCCGATCGCGGCGGCCCCGAGCCGGTCCCGGCTCTCGGTGAAGTGCTCGTGGCGGACGTAGCCGGGGTGGCGCTCGGCCATCCCGTTGAGGAGGTCGCTGAAGATCACGCTCTCGGCGCTGCGCTCGCTGTGGACGTGGACGACGTCGCAGGAGCCGTCCAGGGCGCCGCGGCGCTCGAGCTCGCGGAGCATGCTCATGATCGGGGTGATGCCGCTGCCGGCGCTGACGAACAGGAGCTTCTCCGGGAGCGGGTCGGGGAGCCCGAAGGTCCCCTCCACCCCGCCGAGGTAGACGGTCGCGCCGGGCTCGATCCGGCGGGTGAAGTGCGGCGACATCCGGCCCTCGGGGACGTGCTTGACGGTGATCGAGATCAGGCCGTCGGGGTGGCCGGGGTCGCTGGTCAGCGAGTAGGCGCGCCAGTGGCGGCGGCCGTCGATCGAGACGCCGATCCGCAGGTACTGGCCGGGCTCGTGGCCGGGCCAGTCGAAGGCGGGCTTGATCACGATCGTCGACGCCTCGGGCGTCTCCGGCTGGATCCGCTCGATCCGGCCGAGGAGCTCCTTCGTCGACCACATCGGGTTGATCAGCGCGATGTAGTCGTCGGGCACGAGCGGGGTCGTCAGCCCGCGGGCGCTGCGCAGCAGCCGCTTGTGCAGCGGCGAGACCTCGGGCGTGGCGCCGCGCTCGACCATACGCCACAAACTAATGCGACATCAATCGATGTCAAGAGACACCGGATTGGGGAATTGTGGGGCCGCTTGAGCTTGCGAGGGTGCCTAGCGGAGGATCCGCAGGCCCTCGTACTTCTCGTCGGCGTGGCGACGGCGGCTGGTGGCGAGCCAGATCAGGGCCGCGAGGGCGACGAGCGACACCGGCGGCACGAACAGGCTCAGCGCGGCGAGGACGATCCCGGCCGCGGCGAAGGCGACGATCATGAAGTTGGCCGCGTCGGCCTCCTTGCTGCCCGGCTCGTTGCCCTCCGCGCGCTTGAGCGCGCCGGCGAGGACCGAGAACGCGAGGTTCGCCGCGAACGCCGCGGCGACCGCGCCGATCACGATTCCGATGATCGCGTGCTCTCCCTCCTCCGCCAGCGACGCCGCGGCGACCACGGCGCCGATCGCCGCGAGGACGGCGATCGATGGCCCGCGCATCGCGTCGCGGCCGCGGGCGAACATGAAGACGACGACGATCGCGAGCAGCGTGACCAGGAACCAGGTCTCCGAGAGGAACCTGTAGTCGGTGCCGTCCGGGTGGATGCCGGAGCCGATCGCGGCCATCATCGCGATGAAGAGCGCGGCGATCGGGCCGCCGATGCCGACGGCGAGAGCGAGCCCGAGGCCCTGGCAGATCGCCATGAACAGGTCCATCTGCGGGCGCAGCCTAGTTCATACTCAAGCGATGGACCCCGCCCGTCCCGGCGACGAAGCAGGCACCGAGGGCGGCCGGCGGCCGCACCGCCGGTCCCATACGACGTCCTCCGACGTCGCCCGCTACGCGGGCCTGTTCGCCCAGCGGACCAAGGTGATGCGCTCCTCGGCGATGCGCGACCTGATGGAGATCACCTCGCGGCCCGAGGTGATCTCGCTCGCCGGCGGCTTCCCCGACACCTCGACTTTCCCGCCGGAATCGTTCGCCGCGCAGATGACTCGGATCGCGCAGGAGTCGAGCGCAAAGGCGCTGCAGTACGGGCCGACCGAGGGGTTCGCCGAGACGAGGGCGGTGATCGAGGAGGTGATGCGGGCCGAGGACATGCGCCCCGACCCCGAGGACATCGTCGTCACCTCCGGCGGCCAGCAGGCCCTCGACCTGATCTGCAAGACGCTGATCGACCCCGGCGACGTCGTCATCGCCGAGGGCCCGACCTACCCGGGCGCGGTGCCGGTCTTCTGCTCGTACGAGGCGGACACCCGCCAGGTCGAGATGGACGACGAGGGGATGCGGATCGACCTGCTCGAGGAGCTGCTCGTCGGCCTCGACGCCGCCGGCAAGCGCCCGAAGTTCATCTACTCGGTGCCCACCTTCCAGAACCCCGGCGGCGTCACGCTGTCGCTCGAGCGGCGGCGGCGCCTCGTCGAGATCGCCCGTGAGCGCGAGATCCTCCTGGTCGAGGACAACCCCTACGGCCTGCTCCGCTTCGAGGGCGACCCGCTGCCGACGCTCTACTCGCTCGACGGCGGCGACTACGTCCTCTACATGGGCACGTTCTCGAAGATCCTCTCCCCCGGGATCCGGATCGGCTGGGTCTGCGCGCCGCCGCCGGTCCGGGCGAAGCTCGTGCTCGGCAAGCAGGCCGCCGACCTCTGCACCTCGACCCTGAGCCAGTTCTTCGTCCGCGAGTACTTCGGCGAGGGGCGCTGGCTCGAGTACGTCGACGAGCTCCGCGACGTCTATCGCTCCCGCCGGGCGGCGATGCTGCGGGCACTCGCGAGCTATTTCCCGCGGCAGGCGAGCTGGTCGGAGCCGGAGGGCGGCCTGTTCGTCTGGGCGACGCTCCCCGACTACATCGACACCACCGACCTGCTGGCGAAGGCGCTGCGGGAGAACGTCGCATTCGTCCCCGGCGAGGCGGCGTTCGTCGACGGCCGCGGCAGCGGCTCGATGCGGCTCAACTTCTCCGCCCAGACCGAGGACGAGATCGCCGAGGGGAT
>JADFCZ010000147.1 GCA_018263295.1 Conexibacter sp. | reverse complement strand
CGCTTTTACCGCGGCCGGGCCGGGCGGCAGGGCACTGAGGGAACCGGGCTCGGGCTGCCGATCGCCGCCGAGCTGGCCGGGCAGTGGGGCGGGAGCGTGGCGATGTCGAACCGGGCCGGGGGCGGCGCCGAGGCGAGGCTGACGCTGCCGGTGGCGAGGCGCGAGCCCGCGGGAGCGCGATCGTGAGCCCGCGCAACATGACCCGCCTCCGCTGGAGCCTGCTCGCGCTCGCCGGGCTGGTCGCGGCGGTCGCGGTCGGCGTCGCGGCGGCGGCGCTGACGAGCAGCCGGATCGGGCTCAGCTCCGAGCCGATCCGCGCCGGCGAGGCGCTGGCGCCGAAGTCAGTCCGCAAGGACGATCACCGCGGTGGCCGCGGGCGCGACCACCCCGAGGACGGCCCACACCACGGCAACGACGACGCGACCACCTCGACGACGGTCCCGACGACCACCGTCCCGACGACCACGACCCCACCTCCGGCGACGACCACCGCTCCGCCCACGACCACCACGGCTCCGCAGACCTCCACCTCCGACGACTCCAGCGAACACGAGGACGGCGATGACGACTGAACCGCGCTCTCGGTCCCCGAGCGAGATCGGCACTCACTACTGAGGACAGGCGCTGCGGCCACTGAGACGCTCCGGCAATGGCGCCTTCCCGCCAGGCGACCGGGGTGAGCAGGCTCCGGGCTTGGGCCACCGGCTCGAGGATCCGGATCGCACTGCTCGTCCTGGTTGCACTCTTCTTCCTGATCCAACTCGTTCCCTACGGGCACTCCCATGACAACCCGCCGGTCACCCAGGCGGTCACCTGGGACAGCCCGCGGACCGAGCAGCTCTTCACCGATGCCTGCGGGGCCTGCCACTCCAACCTCACGGACTGGCCGTGGGACAGCTACGTCGCCCCCGCCTCCTGGCTCGTCCAAAGGGACGTCGACGAGGGCCGCGGAATCCTCAACGTCTCCGAGTGGGACAGGCCCCAGGCGGGCGCGGAGGAGGCGGGCGAGGCCGTGACCGAGGGCGAGATGCCCCCGCTCCAGTACAAGATCATGCACTCCAGCGCGCGCCTCTCCGACTCCGAGAGGCAGGAGCTCGCCGACGGCCTGACCCGGACGTTCCAGCAGGACCCGCCTGGACCCTAGGCTGCCCCTACTCCTTCCACCACTCCGGATCGGCCTCGCCGTCGCCGTCGTAACGGGGGCCGAAGGCAAGCACCTCGATGCCATCGGGACCGGGCGTGAAGCTCCGCCACACCTGCGGTGCGACGCGGATCGCGTCGAGCCGCTCGATCTCGATGATCTCGTCGTCGAGCTTCATCCGCCCCGAGCCCGAGATCACGACGTAGACCTCCTCGGCCTCGTCGTGGCGGTGACCGAATCCGGGAGGAGTGTCCGGCTCGACGCGGTGGTAGGTGAAGCCGGTCGCCTCGCAATCGAACGCGTCCTTGGCTCGGCGACGTCGCCGAATCCGAACTCGGGCGCCGAGTCGTGGATCTCCTTGATGTTGCGATGGGTGAAGTCGCTCATCGCTCTCCTTCCGTCGGTTCGTTGTCGGGTTCGTCGTAATGACTACCCGGAAGGCGGAAACTGATCGGTCAGCGCGTCTGGAAGAAGCCGATGTCCGGCTTGCCGGCCCGCTCGATCCGGGTACCGAAGAAGTCGCGCTCGACGTCACGCGGGATCGGCGCGCCGACGCCGATCGCGGGAGAGCTCGGCCTCAGGCCCAGCCTGCCCGGCGTCGCCGTCCCGCGGTAGGGGCCCTTGAAGAAGAACCGCGGCGAGCCGGTCACCGCATCGCGCCCGGCGGCGGGCATGTGGAAGAAGAGGTTGTTGCGGCAGTCGGGTTCGCAGGTGAAACCGCGGCCTGCCTCGGTCGCAGCAAGGATGTTGTTGAAGAAGTCGAGGCTCGGCGGGCCGTAGAGCTGGGTGTTGTCGAAGCCGAGGATCGCAACGCCGGGATCGGGCCCGACGATCGTGTTGTTGTAGATCCGCAGGCCGTCGTAGCTCCCGGCCGGGCGGCTGCAGGGCGAGCTGTTGAACGAGAAGCCGTCGTTGACGCTGACGTTGAACCGGACCTCGGCGCTGCGCGGCTGGTCGTCGGTGCAGAGCAGCATGAAGCCGCCCTCGTTCGCATAGCTCTCGTTGAACTGGACGACGGTCCCGTCCTGGTCGTAGTCGATGTCGTAGCCCGAGCCGTCGCAGCCGTTGAACTTCATCCGGGTCACGACGTTGCGCTCGATCAGCGTGTTGTTGGCGTGAAAGGCCCAGATCCCGGCGTTGCAGATCATCCCCTCGGGGTCCGCGAGGCCGCGGCCGGCGAGGTTGCCCTTCGTGACGAAGTTCCGGCGGACCCGGGCGCCGTCGGTGCCGAGCGTGACGATCCCGTCGCCGGCCACCCGGCGGATGTGGTTCCGGCGGATCCTGACCCCGGTCGAGGCCTCGGGCCACGGTTCGCTCGCCCGCGGGCGCTCGCCGCCGGAAACGCCGACGACGAAGATCCCGCTGCGACTCACGTCGCTGATCCGGTTGTCCTCGATCACCAGGTGCCGGAAGCGGCCGGTGCCGGGCCCGGGCGAATCGACCTGGATGCCGCCGCTGCCGCCCCCGTCCTTGTCGAGGTTGCCGCCGACGTCGTGGATCCGGTTGCCGCGGACGGTGACGCCGGTGACCGTCGGCCCGGCCGCCACCAGGTGGATTCCGCGCTTGCGGCCCGACCCGTCGCCGGGGTTGGCGACCTCGAGCCGGTCCACGAAGACGTGCGAGACGTTGAGGAGGCTGACGGCGTCCTCCCCGCTCGCCGCGATGCGGGGCCGGGCGCCGTCGCCGTAGCCGGAGACGAGCGCCGGACGAGACTTCGATCCGGAACCGGTGAGGGCGAGCGTTCCCGCGCACTCGGTGCCGCGGCGGAGGAGGATGGCGCCGCCCGGCTCGAGCGGGACCGACGAGGCGTCGGCGAGCGTCGTCAGCGGGTGCGCGCGGGTTCCGTCGGCGCCGGCCGGCGCCGCGGTGCAGTCGACGAAGGTCCTCGCGGCGCTTGCGGATGCAGCCGTCGCGGCGCAGGCCACGGCCAACGCCGCCATCAGGATCGGGATCGCTCGCCGCATCGTCGGCGCCGGATCCTAGACCGGGCCGTCGGGGTCCGGTCGCAGTCGGCCGGGGAGAGTGTCCCGCGGGACACTCCGCCTAGGTGGTCCCCGCCACCTCTCCGCCGGGGATCGCCTTCGTCGGCAGCTTCGCATTCATGAAGCCGGCGAACGCGACGAAGAGCGCGATCGCTGCGAAGGCCTCCTCTCCCCAACCGCCGGCGAGCGCGACGCCGACGAGCGGGATGATCGCGATCGGGATCGCCGAGCCGGCGGCGGTCATCAACGCGACCGGGTCCGCCGGCTCCTTCGGGTAGAGGCGCTGCGCGGCGACGATCATGACCGCGTAGGGGATCGCGAAGCCGGCGGCCATCAGGATCACCGCCGGCAGCGCGACGTCGAAGGAGCGGTCGAAGCAGATCGCGAGGATGCCGGCCGTTCCGAGCAGCGGCGCGAGCCCGGCGAGGATCCAGGACGGGAAGCCGCGCGAGGCGAGCGACGCGCCGGTCAGCCGCAGCAGCGCCGAGGCGCCGAAGAGGACGAACGCGAGCGCGCCGGCGGCGGCGAGCGCCATGTCCCCCTGCACGGTCAGGTAGTGGACGAGCCAGGCGCCGAGCGTGAGCGGCGCGCCGAACATCGCGATGAACAGGAGTGACAGCCGGTAGACGGAGGGACTCCGCCGCGCCGCCTTGAAGAAGCCGCCGCCGCTGAGCTCGAAGTCGATGTCGACCGAACGCAGGAACAGCAGCGCCGAGAAGCCGACGGCCGCCGAGACGAGGAACGTGATCCGCCAGTCGATGCCGGCGTCGTTGACGATCGAGCCGGTCGCGAGCCCGCCACCGATCCCGAACTGGAACGCGGCGCCGAAGACGCCCACGCCCTTGACGCCGCCGACCGCCCGGCCGAAGACCGGCCCGAGCGCGGCGCCGAGGCCGAGCCCGATCCCGGCGACCACGCGCCCGGCCGAGAGCAGCGCGAACCCGGACCCGACCGCGAACAGCAGGCTCCCGGTCCCGGCGAACAGGCAGGCGGCGCGCATTCCGGTGACGACCGTCGCGCGCTCGGCGAGCTTCGGCGCCATCGCGAGGCCGATCAGCACCCCGATGTAGAAGATCGTCCCCGAGAGCACGCCGATCGAGCCGAGCGAGAGGTCGAAGTCGCTCTCGAGGTCGGGCACGACCGGGCCGACGTTCCCGGCCCCCCAGGAGGTGCCCATGCTGAGCAGGGCGATCGCGGTGGTGTCGCGCCACCCGAGCCGCAGGTCCCCCTCTGCCTCGCTCGCTCCCATGGTGGCCGAGTCTATGCCGGACGCAGCGTTCCGGTCCGCCATTGGCGCGCGTAGCACGAGTGCTACAGTGCCTCTGGATGGCCAGGCGGATCACCCAACGCGAGCTCCGCAACGACAGCGGCGAGATCATGCGGGCGCTCGACGGCGGCGAGGACTTCGTCGTCACCCGCAACGGAACGCCGGTCGCGTCGCTCGTGCCGTTCCAGCGGCGCCGCTTCGTCAGGCGGGAGACCCTGCTGGCGGCGTTCGCCGGCGCCCCGGCGATCGACGGCGGGCGCCTGCGGGCGGACGTCGACTCGGGCATCGATCAGGATCCGACGCCCCGTGGCTGAGAAGGTCGCCCGTGGGATCGTCGACACGTCGGTCGTGATCGACCTCGAGCGGATCGAGCCGGCCGAGCTGCCCGCGGAGATCGCGATCTCCGCGGTGTCCCTCGCCGAGCTCGCCGCCGGGCCACACGCGACCCGGGACGGGTCCGAGCGCGCCCGGCGACAGGATCGGCTCCAGCGGACCGAGGCCGCGTTCGACCCGATCCCGTTCGACGCCGCGGCCGCCCGCGCGTTCGGGCGGATCTACGAGGCGGTCGCGGCGGCGGGACGGAAACCGCGCGGCCGTCGCGCCACGAACCTGCTCATCGCGGCGACGGCGCTGGCGGCCGGCCTCCCTCTCTACACCCGCAACCCGGACGACTTCGCGGGACTGGCGGACCTCGTCGAGGTCAAGCCGGTCGCCCTCCCCGCAGGCTGATCAGCCGCGGCCGCTCGCCCGCTGGTAGAGGCGCCCGGCCTCGCCGCCCAGGTACGTGCCGTAGAGGGCGTCGGCGTCGCGGCGGAGCAGGTAGGAGCTGACGGCGCCGAGCTTGCCCTTCTCGGTCAGCCACGGGCCGCCGCTCGCGCCACCGGTCATGTCGCAGCCGATTCCGATCGGGTCGGGCCCGGGGCCCCGGAACCCGTCGCGGCGGTAGAACGGCGACTCGCAGGACCACATCTGGTCGCCGAAGCGCCCCGCCTGCGGGTAGCCGACGGCGGTCCAGTCCTGCTTCGCCTTCGGCTTGGCGTCGAAGCGGAGCGCGGCGCGCACCTTCTCCTCGACGGAGTTGCCGTTGCGCTTGGCGAGCGTCGCCGCCCCGAAGTCGTAGTGCTGGTTGCCGAGACCCCAGCCGCGCGGCACGCCGACCGCGTTCGCCTTCCAGAGCCCGAACGGCTTGCGGCCGTCGTCGTAGGCGGGGATGAACGCAACCTTGCTGGCGAACTTCCCGCCGAGGCCGGGGTCGCGAAGGCAGTGCCCGGCCGTCCAGATCAGGTTCCCGCGATCGGACCTGACGATCGCCGCCGAGCAGGCGTAGGCCTTCCCGCCGAGCTTCAGGAACACCTTGCCCGCGGCCCGGACCGGCGCCGACTGCGGGGCGCCTACGGGGGCCGAGGTGAAGGGCGGCAGCGGCTTTCGGGCCGCCTCCAGGCTCAACGGGTCTAGCAGGCTGCGCGGCGCGTCGAGCGACTCCGCTCGCGCCATCCGCTCCGGCGTCCAGAAGTCGCGGAGGCCCGAGCCCCGGTTCAGCTCGTGGGTGAGCGGGGCGAAAGCGGCCGCGGCGGCCGGCGCGAGCAGCCCGGCGACGGCGAGCGCGGCCAAGGCCGCTGCGAGGCGTCTCCACATGCCGCCCACCGTATCCGGAAGCGGGCCGTCGGGCGCCGGTTCCGGACGTGCGGACGCCCGCCGCCCGCTGTCCCGGGCGACGGGCGTGTCCGGTTCAGCGCCGGATGCGACTCCGCGGCCGCAGCTTGGCGGCGAGCCGGTGCCGGCTTCCGTCGGCGCGGAGCTCGGCGACACGCTGTTGTCCGAAGTTCTCGATCAGTGCGTTCATGGCGATTCCCTTCAACTGGTTTGGTCACCATCGAACCTACGGCTGAGAAACCCGCTCCACATCGGGCTTTCGGGCCGACTCCGCGGTCCCGACCCCTTAGTTGCGGAAGCCGACCCCTTACCCACGCACGGGGCGATCGGGGGCATACTCAATGTCGTGATGCAGCGGGTCAGCAGCAGCCGCTTCGTGGGCAGGGAAGAGCAGCTCACCGAACTCCGGGAGGCGCTCGCCGCCGACGCCTCGTTGCCGGCCGTCGTCTTCCTCGCCGGCGAGTCCGGCGTCGGCAAGAGCCGGCTGCTCGCGGAGCTGATCGCAGCGGCCGAGCGGCGTCCGCGTGATCGGCGGCTCCTGCGTCGAGCTCGCCGAGGGCGAGATGCCCTACGCGCCCCTGGTGTCGGCGCTGCGCCCGCTGCACCGAACCTGCGAGCCGGTGCTGGACGAGCTCGGCGACGAGAGCCGGGCGCAGCTCGCCCGCCTCAGCCCGGAGATCGGCGGTGCGGGCGCCGCCTCCACCGGCGACGGCGAGCGCGGTGAGGCGCAGGTCTGGCTCTTCGAGGCGTTCCTCGAGTTGATCTCTCGCCTCGGCGAGGCGGGGCCGGTGCTGTTCTGGATCGAGGACGTCCACTGGGCCGACAGCTCGACGCGGGCCTTCCTCCGCTTCCTCGCCGCAAGCCTGCGCGAGGAGAACGTCCTCGTCGTCGCCACCTACCGGGCCGACGAGATGCACCGCAGCCACCCGCTCCGGCCCGTCCTGGCCGAGCTCGAGCGCTCCCCGCTCGCGCGGCGGATGGACCTCGAACGCTTCGACCGCGACGAGCTGGCGCAGCAGCTCGCCGACATCCTCGACCGCGAGCCCACCGACGACGTCGTCGAGCGCCTGTTCGCGCGCAGCGAGGGGAACCCGCTTTTCACCGAGGAGCTGCTGGCGGCGGGGATCGACGGCCTCGGCCCCCTTCCACCGAGCATGCGCGAGGCGCTGATGGTGCGGGTCGAGCGGCTCTCGCCGGACTGCCGGCAGGTGGTGCGGGCGCTCGCCGTCGCCGGCACCTCGACCGAGGCGGTGCTCGGCGAGGCGACCGGGCTCGATGCGACCGCCGTCTCCACCGGCCTGCGGGCGGCGATGGACGCGCAGATCGCCGTCCTCGACGGGGAGCGTTTCGGCTTCCGCCACGCGATCCTCCGCGAGGTCATCTACGAGGATCTCCTGCCCGGTGAGCGGGCCGAGCTCCACCTCTGCATCGCCACCGCGATCGAGGCGACGGCGGGCGGCTCGCGGTCGCCCTGGGAGGCGGCGGCGGTCGCCCACCACTTCCAGGCCGGCGGCGATCAGCCGCGGGCGCTGAGCGCGGCCGTCTCGGCGTCGACCCACGTCCGCTCGCTGCACGCCAACCACGAGGCCGCCGCCCTGCTCGATCGCGCCGTCGCGCTCTGGCCCCGGGTCGACGATCCCGAGGGGGCGAGCGGGATGAGCGAGTGCGAGCTGCTCGAGGCGGCGGCGCGGGCCCACTTCTGGGCCGGCGAGGAGGAGAACGCCGTGAACCTGTTCGAGCGGGCGATCGCGCGACTGGAGGAGCCGGAGCACGATGCCGATCCCGAGCAGGTCGCCGGCGTGCTCGAGGGTCTCGCCGTCGCGCAGTGGGCGCTGGGGAACTCCGAGCAGAGCCGGGTCACCCAGAAGCGAGCGCTCGACCTGCTTCCGAGCGACGAGGTGACACCGATTCGGGCGCGGCTGCTCGCCCAGCAGGCGCGGTTTCTGATGCTTCAGGGACGGTTCGCGGAGGCGTGCGAAGTAGCGCCCGAGGCGCTCGCGGCGACCGAGGAGCTCGGGATGGAGTCCGAGCACGCCGGCGTCCTCAACCGCTACGGCTACGCGCTGTTCGCGATGGGCGAGGAGGAGGCGGGCGCCGAGCGGATGGAGGAGTCGATCCGGCTCGCGGAGACGACCGGCCGCGACGGCGACCTCGCCACCGCCTACGGCAACTACGCCGACGCCTTCCACTTCGCCGGCCACACCCATCGGGCCTGGGAGATCGCCGGGCGCGGCCTCCGTGAGATCAGCGAGCGGCTCGAACGCAACGGCGGCTCGCCGCGCGCGGCGAGCTTCATCCGCCTCGACCTCGCCGGGATGAGCCTCGATCTCGGCGACTGGGCGGGCGCCGAGGAGGAGCTGCGCAGCTCCGGAATGCCGGCGCTCGGAGTCAACCGGGCGCACGCGCTGATTCTGCTCGGCCAGCTTGCGCTCGGCCGCGGCCGCGAGGACGAGGCCACGGCCGCTCTCGAGGAGGCCTACGAGCTGCTGCGCGACTCGCTCGAGCCGCAGTACCTCGCGCCGCTGGCCGCCCTGCAATCGGAGCTCGCCACCCGCCGCGGCGACTTCGCCACCGCGCGCAAAGCGGTCGACGAGGGGATCGACCGGATCCAGTTCTGCAGCGACGACGGGGTCCGGATCGTCGAGATCGCCGTCGCCGCAATCGCGGTCGAGGCGGAGGTGGCCGAGCGCGCCCGCGACCTCGGCGACGACGAAGAGCTGGACACGGCCACGGCCAGGGAGGAGCGCCTGCTCGAGCTGGCCCGGGCGGCGGTCGAGGACCGGACGCGCCCGATCGGGCGTGCGCTGCTGGCAGCCGCAGAGGCCGACGGCGCTCGCGCCCGCGGCACCGACGAGCCGCAGCTCTGGGAGGAGGCGGCCGCCCGCTGGGGCGAGGTCCAGCGGCCCTACCCGGAGGCGAAGGCGCACTGGCGCAGGGCGCAGGCGTCACTCGGCAGGGGCGACCGCCGCGGCGCCGCCACGGCGCTGGCGCAGGCCGATTCGCTCGCGCGCCCGATCGGCGCGGCCTGGCTGCTGGGCGAGATCGAGGGGCTGGCCCAGCGGGCGCGGCTGACGCTGGACCCCGCCGAGCGCGAAGCGACGGCGCCGGCGAGCGAGGAGACCCCGTTCGGCCTCACCGCCCGCGAGCTTCAGGTCCTCGAGCTCGTCGGCGACGGCTGCACGAACCGCGAGATCGGCGAGCGCCTCTTCATGGCGGAGAAGACGGCCAGCGTCCACGTCTCGCGGATCCTCGCCAAGCTCGGGGTCCGCAGCCGGACCGAGGCGGCGGCGGTCGCCCACCGCCACGGGATCGGCACCGCCGAGCCGGCGAGCTGACGCGTCGGCTCGACGGACCCGCCCGGCGCGGCTAGGGTCAGGGCATCGCCGATCTCGAGTCGAAGCTCCGCCCCCTCGCCGAGTCGCTGCTGGCGCCCGGCGAGACCCTGCTCGGCACCTGCATCGCCACCCAGCAGAAGACGTTCAAGGGCTGGATGGTCGCGATCGTCGTCACCCCCGAGCGACTCGTCCTCCAGAAACTGACCCGGAAGTTCGAGCCCGACGGCGAGCCGCTGGCTCTGACCCGCTCCGAGATCGCCTCGGCGTCGGCCGGCGGTGGCGGCGGCATGGGCGCCGACCCCTCCGCCCTGGTGCTCGATCACGTCGCCTCGATGCTCGTCATCAAGACCACCGCGGGAGAGAAGCTGAAGCTGCGGATGATGGACGGCGGCTCCACCGGCCTCGGCAGGCTCGGCGGCGGCGCGATCCAGGAGCAGGGCGTCCGCGCGCTCGGCGAGTGGTTCGCGGGCGGCGGCTGAGCGGCGCGCCTCAGCGCTCGTAGGCGCCGATGTCGGCGTCGTCGCGGGTCTCGCCGCGCTGATCGACCGTCAGCGGGC
>JADFCZ010000146.1 GCA_018263295.1 Conexibacter sp. | reverse complement strand
GTCACCGACGTGCGGACCTCGACCGCGAACCCCGCGAGGTCCGCCCCGTCCGCCTCGCCGGCGACGATCCACTCCCACCGCTCCTCGACCAGCCACGGCGCCGGACGCTCCGTCATCCCGTCTCGCCCCCCCTCGCGCTACGGCAGCGTCGCCAGCCCGTTGACGATGTGGACCGCGAACGGCGCGCCCAGCGTCGCGTCGTAGTACCCCGTGAAGCTGACCGTGCAGGTCATGTTCCCGTCCCGGTTCCCGTTCACGTCGATGTCGGTGTAGTAGCAGAGCGGCATGTCGATCGTGATCTTCCGCTTCACCGGCCCGGTGGTGCCGGCGATGTCCGGACCCTCCCGCTCCAGCCGGATCATCGTCCCCGTCCCCGACCGGAACTTCGCGAACTCCGCGTCCGTGTCGAACTCCAGCACCAGCTGCCCCGTGATCTTCACCCGGTCGAACCCGATCTTGTTCGCCGCCGCGTACAGCGCGTCCTCGCTGAACGCCTTGTAGTGCAGCCCGTTCGCGTACGTGATCGACCCCGAGATCAGCCGCCCCGTCACCTGCGTCGTGCCGATCGTCCCCCCCACCGCGTCCATGTACACCTTCGTCCCCGCCGCCGTCGCCGGGTACGTCGTCCGGTCCGAGAGCGACCCCGTGTAGCTGCTCGACGTCAGGTCGCGGCTGATGATCTCCGCGTCCATCATCCACGCCGGCTCGCTGTTGCTGTCCGGGTCGAACCGCAGCGTGAACGAGTTCACCGCCGCCTGCGTCGTCTTGTAGACGTTGCCCGGCTCCCCCACCTCCAGCGTCGCCGTCTTCAGGTCGAACACCGACGCCGACGGCTTGAAGTAGTAGCCGTAGCCCACCGTCGCGCTGCCGCTGCCCGTCCCCGGCGTCGTCGGGTTCGTCGCCGCCACCCCCCCCTTGATCCCCAGCTGCATCCACCACGGCAGGTCCTCGAACGTCACCATGTCGGTTGCCGAGAGGCCGACCGTCGCCCGCCCCTGCGCGAACCGCCGGTCCGCGAAGCGCGTCCCCGACTGGTCCACGAACTCCTGCACCGGCTGGTTGTACGAGAGCTGCGTCTGCGCGTAGACCACCCGGGTCGCCGACACACCCGTGCCCGGGGTCGTCTCCAGCCCCGCCTGCACCTTCCGCAGGATCAGCTCGTTCGTCGCCATCGCCGTTCCTTCCCGGCGGCCGTCGCGCCGCTACTCGCCCTTCGCCGCCGGTCGCGGCTTCGCGTCCGTCTTCGGCTCCCGGTAGAGCGGGTCCGCCCCGCCGGTCGCCCGCTCGTACTGCTCGTCCGTCAGCGCCGCGATGTCGCCCTCGTCGAGGTCCCGGGCCGGGATGCCGACCATGTGCCGCCCGTCCCGCGCCCCGTGCCAGACCAGCCGCGCCGCCCGACCCGTCGTCTCGCCCACCGTCGACCTCCTAGCCCGCGAGGCTCGTCGCCCACTTGCTGTGGACCCGGAGCGCGAACACGCACCCGACGTACTCCGCCCCCCCGTTCCCGATCCGGCCCTGCTGCCGCCGCTCGACCGTCAGCAGGTTGACCAGCCCGCCGAGCGTGACGTGCGACCGGACCGCCGCCATCACCGACTCCTCCAGCGCTTCCGCCGCCCGCATCTCGTTGCCGTAGATCGCCGTCCGCGACACCGCGAGGTACAGCGGCAACTGGTGGACGTGCGACTCCAGCGCCCCCATCCCGATCGTGTCCACGTCGTCGCCCAGCCACGCCGCCGGCGTCGCCCCGATCTTCTCCGGCGCGTACGCCGTCGCCGCCTTGATCCCCGGCACCGCCGCCACCAGCGCGATCACCGCGTCGCGAATCTGCGTCGTCGTCGCCACCTCAGCGACCCCCCGCGATCCACGCCGCCATCTCCCGCGCCGCCCGGTCGCACTCCCCCGGCAACGCCGCCTCCATCCTCGCCGCCGCCTGCTCGCTCATCCGGTGCGCGACCGTCCCGACCCGGAAGATCTTCCGCCGGATCAGGTACTCCCGGTCCTCCGGGATGCCGTGCCGCCGCATCCACGGCAGCAGCTCCCCCTCCGGCGGCCACGTCCCCGGCTCCCGCCCTTGGTCGACCGCCAGCGCGTAGGTCTTGTTCGTCCCGACCGTCCCCGTCACCGGCCGCGCCCCGCCATCCGCCCGCAGCACGGTCCACGACTGCCGCAACTGCCCGGTGTCCACCGGCGTCGTCCGCATCAGTTCCGCCTGCCCCGTGAACAGCACGCGATTGACCAGGTCGGCCTCGAACCCCGCCAGCACCTGCCCCGCGTCACCGACCCGCGCCGCCAGCGCGACCAGCTCGCTCGTGTCGATCGTCAGCGCGTCCCCGGCCATCAGAGCGCCACCGCCTGCGGCCCGACCCGCCACGCCGCCACCGCCGAGCGCACCGCCGGCTCCCGCAGCCAGTCCCGCAGCGGCAGCACGCTCCCGTCCGGCCCGATCTCCCCCGCCGGCGAGGCCATCTCCCGCTTGAACTGCTCCTTCGCCATCACGTTGACCGCGTAGGTGATCGCGTCCGGCACCGTCGCCAGCCGGTCCTCCCAGAGGCCCGTCACGACGTACAGCCCCGACCACGCCCCGCCGACCCGCAGCAGCGTCCGGTACGCCGTCGTCGAGGCCGACCCGCTGACCTGCCGCACCACGCCGCGCCCGAACCGCCAGTCGGCCGTCGCCAGCGCGCTGCCGCCCGTCCACGCCGAGCCGGTCCACGTCGTCGGCCCTTCGACGATGCTCGTCACCGAGCGGATGCCGACCGGCAGCGCGAGCGTCTCGCCGCCCTCGCCCCACACCTCGCGCACCGCCGTCGCACCGTCCCCGAACACCGCCCCGGTCTCCTGCTCGACCGTCCGGCTCGCCATCTTCAGCAGCGCCGCGATCCGGGCGTCGTCGTCGGCCGAGTAGACCGTCGCGTCCGGCCCCAGCATCTGCTTGACCGCCGTCGCCGACCCGTAGTCCGGCATCTCAGTCGTACTCCACGGTCACCGCCGCCCCGGCCCCGGTCAGCACCGCGTAGATGCCGACCGAGACGAACGCGCCCTCCCGGTCGGCCGGCGTCCAGACCGCCGACGTGCCGGTCGCCGCCGCCAGCCCGAGCACCACCGTGCCGCCGCCCGCCGCCGAGTCGTCGATCAGGACCGTGCTCGCCGCCGACCCGCCCTGCAGCGCGACCGACCGCAGCCGCCGCTTCCCGGTCGCCACCGACCCGCTCGCCGTCAGCCGCTTAAGCTGGCTCGCCATCGCCCGCCCTCGCCTTCGCCTTCCGCACCATCCGGTCGGCCGGCGGCGCGCTCCGCGGCCCGTCCGCCGCGACCAGCACCCCCGGCGATGTCCGGTTCACGTGCGCCGCCGTCTCCGCGTCCAGCTCGACCACCTCGCCCGAGGCCCACGGCCCGCCGAGGCTGCTGCTGTAGTCCCACTGCACGACCCAGCGCGCCATGCCGCCCTCCCGGCCCGGCGGGGCGACCGAAGCCGCCCCGCCCGCCGTCCGCTAGATCGTGATGTTGCCGAGCACCGCGGCGGCCTCGATCCCCGACGCCGCCCCGGTCGGGCTGAACCGCCCGAGGCCGAGCCGCATCGAGTAGACGATCCGCGTCTGGTCCCGCGCCGGCAGCCGCTCCGTCTCGACCTGAATCCGCCGCCGCCAGCCGACCTTGAACCCGCGCCGGTTGAACGCGACCACCTGACCCTTGACGTTGTTCGCCGGCGTCGCCGAGTCCGCCTTGTAGTCGGCGGCCGTCTTGCTCACCGCCATCGACGAGATCACCGCGTGCCCGAGGATGCGCCCAACCTCGCCGTTCAGCAGGTTCGCGTTCAACCCGGCCCCGTATTGCTTCGCCAGCACGACCTCGCTCAGGACCGCGATCCGGTCCGCCGTCTCCGGGTCGCAGAGGTACACGAGGTCGTCCGAGTTGCTCGGGTGCCCCCAGTCCACGATCCGGGTCGGGTCCAGCATCAGCCCGCGCAGGTCGCGCAGCCCGTTCAGCGTCACCGCGCCGCCCGCGTTCGCCGCGTTCGCCGTGTTGTCGACGATCGCTGCCTTGCGGATGCCGTCGAACGCCAGGTAGTGCTTGGTCGAGGCCGGCGCCGCGTCGTCCGAGTTGATGTTCCCGGTCGCCGCCGTCACCGTGTCCCCGTTGAGCACCAGCGAGTCGGAGTAGTGCGCGATCCCCAGCGCGGCCTGCCGCCGCAGGAACGGCAGGAACGGCACGATCGAGTCTTCCTCCAGCTCCCCGCTCCACATCTGGTGGATCAGCATCTTCTTCGCCGACACCGACACCCGGTTGCTGCCCGTCTTCACGGTGCCGTACTCCGACGAGTTGTTGTTCACGTTCTCGGCGACGAGGAACATCTCCGGGATGTCCACCTCGACCGGCAGGTATGCCGTCGGCGCAGTCATCTCGAACGTGTCCAGCAGCGCGAAGACGCGCGACTCCGGCCGCGCCGCTTCCCACAGGTCCCCGACGTACTGCGCCCCGACCAGCTGCTGGCCGTAGCCCGACTCCGCCGTGTCCATCGCCCGCTGCGCGTAGTCGCGCTCCAGCCGCTGCGCCCGCGTCTTCGGCACCCGCGGGTACAGGTTGTCGATGGCCGACTGGTCGATCTTCCGCACCTCGTCCGCGCCGAGGTAGTACGCATCCGAGACCGCCGCGAACGCCTGCCGCAGCTCCTCGCTCGGCCCCG
>JADFCZ010000145.1 GCA_018263295.1 Conexibacter sp. | reverse complement strand
CTCCGCCAGCCCCCGCTGCTGCCGCTCGGCCAGCGCGTGCGGGTCCGCCGGGATCGGCACCGCCGAAATCTCCAGCAGCTCCGCCCGGATCACGGTCGGCACGCCATTTGCCGCCCGGCCGACCCCGGACCCCTCCCCGTCGTCCATCTCCAGGATGTCGAAGCCGACCGAGACGGCGTTGAGGAACCCCTCCCGGTACTTGCGCTCGATGTCCGCCGCGAACGGGTCCTCGCCGTCGAAGGTGATGGCCGCCCGCAGCACCTTCGCCTTCGCGTCGACCCGGACCTCGGCCTTGCCGATCGGCGGCCGGTTGCCGAGCCAGTCGTGCGCCCAGAGCACCAGCGGGTTGCGCTGGAAGTTGTCGAGCTGCCAGCCCTCGGCGGAGATCGCCATCCCGTCCCGCGCCGGGATTTCCGAGGAGGCGATGAACGAGATCGTCCCGTCGCCCGTCGGCTCGGCGTCCTCGGACCGGTAGGCCCGCGTGTACTGCATCGCCATGCGCCTCGCCCCAAACGCCGAAAGGGCCGCCCGTGCGGCAGTTCCCTGCCGCGCCGGGCGACCCGCGTCGCCAGATCAGTTCTGGCCGCAGTCTAGCAGATCGTTTGTCCTACGCGGTCGCCCCGAGCACCGGGACCGCCACGCACCGACAATTGATCGACTCGGCAGGGTCGTCGATCAGTCCCGGCCCCTGCCCCGACCCGCCGCCCACGTCGAAATCCTCGTCCAATCCCACGGTCTGCCCGTGCGCCGCCACGTGCGTCTCCCGCGTCCGCTCGTCCAGCGCGGCCAGCCACTCCTTGCCCTGCACCACGCCCGACTGCCGCCATCCCTCAAGGTTCCCCGTCGTCCACGCCGGCGTCGTCTCCGTCCGGGCGATCGTCTCCGCATCCGACGCGATCCGCGCCCCCATCACCTCGCGCACCCGACCCGCCAGCGCGTCCGTCCCCTCGCCCGCCTCGATCCCCTCGGCCAGCGCCGCCTTCAGCCGCTCCCACGTCGTCGCGTTCACCTCGCGGGCGAACCGCTGCGCCTGCCGCTCCAACGCCCGGACCACCGCCGGGTCGAGCACGTCGAACGCCACCCCCACCGTCACGCTGGCGACCGCCTCGGCCCCCGCCGCGTCCGCCACCCGGCCCAGCTCCGGCCGAATCCCCTCCCGGAACCGCCGCCGCCACTCCGCCAGGTCGAACACCTCGCCCAGCAGCCGCTCCACGTCCTCCGGGTCCGCCGCGTCCCGCCGCCGCTTGCCGAGCGCGGTCAGGATCGACTGCTCCTGCCGCCGCAGCAGCGACCGCACCGCCCGCCCCAGCCGCCCCTCGTGCGGGGCCAGCGACGCGAGGAACCGGGCCATCGTCGCCTCGTGCTCCGGCGACCCGTACGCGATCCGCGCCGCCGAGCGCGACGCCCCGGCGTCCGCCGTCTGGCCCTCCGGCACGCCCCCGTCCGCCGTCTGGTCCGCCGCCGGCTCGTCGCCGTCCGGCTCGCCGCCCGCCGGCCCGCCCGCCAGCCCCGGCGGCGCCCACCGCTCGTCGCCCCACGCCAGCGGGTCCATCCCCTCCTCGGCCCGCCACTCGTTGATCGTGATCGCCCCCGTCTGGATCTGCCCCTGCGCCACCGCCCACGCGATCTGCCGGTCGGCCTGCAGCACGTCGACCTCGGACTCGTCGAACGCGATCTCGTCGGCCTGCCCCGGGAACATCGGCAGCAGCTGCTCGGTCAGCTCTGACGCCAGCAGCCGCGCCTCGGGCAAAACGGTGTTCACCCAGATCGCCTTCATCGCCGCGTCGACGTTCTCGTAGGTCCGCTGCCCGCCGATCAGGTCGAGCGGCACCCCGTAGGCGCGGGCGATCTCCTCGAGGTTCCAGCGCATCGACCCGAGGTACTCGGCGTCCTTCGGCGTCATGCTCATCGGGGTGAACTTCGCGTCGTACCGCAGCACCATCCAGCGGTGCGCGTTGTCCACGCCCTTCATCCGCCTCCGGAACAGGTCGGCCAGCTCCTGCGCCTGCCCCTCGGACAGCAGGTCGCTGCCACCGTTCGGCGTCACGATCCCCCCGGCGTTCACCCCGTTCAGGAACAGGTTGCGGTTCGACTTCATCGCCGCCGACCCGGTGTCGGCCGCGATCCGCGCCGCCGCCAGCGGCGACAGCCCGCTGTACTCCTCCAGCGGATTGGGGTAGCGCAGCCAGACCACCTCCTCCGGCGCGTACCGGATCGGCTCGGCGGCCCCCGGCGGCAGGTACTCGAACCGCGCGACGTAGCCCTTGCCGGACGGGACCACCCGCACCCGGTCGGGCCGCACCCACCAAATCTCGGTCGGCGCCCCGCCGCGCCCGCGCTCCAGCAGCCAGTAGGCCGAGCCCCACGCGCAGAGGCTCATCTGCGTCGTCTCGACCAGCCGCGTGAACGTCCAGTACGGGTTGACCTTCCGCAACAGGTCGACCAGCGGCCCCGTCTCGACCGCCTCCCGCCCGTCCGCCGTCAGCCGGTAGGCCCGCACCGGCAGCGACGCCAGCAGCTGCGACCGGATGCGGGCGCAGACGTAGACCCCGTTGCTCGTGGCGAGGTAGTCGCCGTACTCCGGCGGCCCGAACGTCTCGCCGTCCACGCCCAGCGCCGACCGGCCCAGCGCCGGCACCTCCGCCGGCGCGAACGCCCGCTTGATCGTCGCGACGATGCCCATCCCAGCCCCCGCCCTAGTACGCCAGCTGCCCCGTCATCCGCCGGCCCTCGCTCGCGATCCCGTAGCGGAGGGCGTCGCAGGCGTGGTCGAACTCCTTCACCGGCTTGTCGTCGTTCGCCCGGCCGTCCGGGTAGTGGTACGACTCCATCTCCGCGATCAGGTTGACGCAGGAGGGGTCGATCGTCAGCCCCTCGTCCAGCGCCGTCGCCACCATCCCGACCCCGTACACCACGTCGTTGTTGGCCTTCGCCGCCGGGTAGCCGTGCCGCCGCAGCGTCTCGATGTAGGCCGCCGCCGACGGGTCGATCCAGATGCGCTCCGGCCGCACCCGGTCGGCCTCGGCCTCGACCGCGGCGACGATCTCCTCGCTGCTCATGTTCCGCCGGTACACCTCGGCTTGGACGTGACGCCGCTCCGGCTCGCCCCGCAGCGTCAGGATCGCCGTCGGGTTGCGCGTGCCGATGTCCACCGCCAGCGTCGCCCGCCAGTCGTCGCACGCCACCCGCGCCACGTGCCGGTCGCGCCGGAACCCCGGCCAGACCAGCCCCTCGAACGCCACGAACTCGCCGCCCAGCTCCTGCGCCGCGAACGCCCCGGTGTAGCCGAGGCTCGGGCCGAACCCCTCCGGCAACTCCGGGTTCTCGTCGGTGCGGACCCGGTAGAGCGGATGGTCGGCGTCGGCGTCGCGCTCCCACTCCTCCCAGCACCAGTTCCTCCCCTTCGGCGTGAACGTCGTCCACGCCTGCGGGGCCGGGCCGGAGCGGACGCGGCCCTTGACGATCTGCCACGCCTCGCGGGCGACCAGCGACGCCTCGTCCACCCACGCCGCGTCGAGGTTCGGGCCGCGCAGCGTCTCCGGGTTGTCGAGCGAGCGCAGGATGATCTCGTGCCCGCTGGTCAGCGTGATCACGTTGTCGGAGCGGTGCAGCCGGTACGGCCAGCCCGCGTCCGTCATCAGGCGCATCAGCGTCCGCGCCGTCGCGTCGCGCAGCATCGGGTAGGTCGGCGCGGCCACCATGCTCAGGCCCGGCGGGGTCGTCGCCACCTTGGCCAGCATCTTGGCCGCCCCGGCGTGCGACTTGCCCGCGCCGATGCCGCCGACGTAGCCGGGGAACCGGGCCGGGTCGAGCACGAAGCGCAACTGGCGCGGGAAGAGGTCCAGCCTCACGTCGAGCACGCCGGCCGCGGTCGCGCTCACTGCGGCCCGTCCCCGCGAGGCGCGATCGTCAGGTTGATCACGGTCGGGGGCGTCTCGGCGGCCGTCACCTCCGGCGGCTTGACCCGGTCGTGGATGCCGTGCAGCGCGGCGAGCGGCATCGCCTCGGCCATCGCCCCCGCCGTCCGCCGGTCGTACTCGTCCACGATCCGGCCGTAGACGGCGAGCTTCCTCCGGGCGGCGCGGCGCAGCGCGGCGGTCGCCGCCTCCTCCTCGACACGGGCGATCCGGCCCGGCCAGTCGTAGGCCGCCGACCAGCCCTGGAGTTGCCGAACGTGCAACGGTATTTTGACGGCAGCTGCCGCCAACGACCGATCGTCGCCCAGCCCGACGTAGACGGCGAACGCCGCCGCCGCCTTCGGTGTCATCTCCCGGCTCGCCCGGCCGTCGTCGCCCGCCATCCCCCCGCCCAACACAAGGGCCGCCGGGGCGACTCGTCGTCGCACGCCGGCGGCCCGCGCCGCCAGATCAGTTGTTCGCCCCGCATCTTACCACCCGGGGGCCGGGCGCTCCGGAGCCGTGCCGACGCGATCCGGCTCGGTCGGCTCCCGGACCGTCACCTCCCGCAGGCCGCGCACCTCGCGCACCGCCCGGCACGTCC
>JADFCZ010000144.1 GCA_018263295.1 Conexibacter sp. | reverse complement strand
GGCTGCTCGCGACGGCCGGAGAGGACGAGCCGGTCGTCCGCTTCGCGCAGGCGCTTGGCGGTCGCGGCGCCGATGCCCGTCGAGGCACCGGTTATGAGGACGGTTCGCGGCTCCGGCATCGCGACTATTCATAGCAGCGGCCGCGCGCCGGCCGGCCCGGCCCGCGCGCGGCACCCTGCGATAATCCGCGACCCGATGGATCAGGATCGAAAGCGGAAGATCCGTCTCGTCGTTGCGCTGACCGCGGCCGTGCTCTTGGCCGTCGCCTTGATCTACACGTCGTTCAGCGCCGGGACCGAGGCTCGCGAGCCCTCCGAGGTGCTCGCGGCCGGCCCCAGCGAGGAGACGTATCAGCTGACCGGCGAGGTCAAGGAATACGAGCGGGACGGAACCGATCTCGAGTTCGAGATCACCGACCGCGACGGCGTCGGCGAAGCACTGCCGGTCTCGTACTCAGGGGTGGTGCCCGACCCGTTCCGGGAGGGCCGGGAGGTGATCGTGACCGGGCGTCTCGACGAGAGCGGAACGTTCATGGCCGAGAAGGACAGCCTGATCACCAAGTGCCCGTCGAAGTTCGCCGACGAGGCCGAGGCCGACCCCGAGCACGTCGTGATCGAGCAGTGAGCGCCCTCGGCTCGGCGGCCCTGATCGCCGCCTTGGGGGTCGCGATCTACGCGGCCGTCGCCGCCCTGATCGGCACCCGCGGCGATCGCCGCTGGGTCGTCTCCGCCCGCCGCGCGATCTACGCGATGTGCGGGCTGCTGGTGATCGCCGTGGTCGCGATCGAGACGCTCTTCGTCCGCACCGACCTCTCGGTGGCCCTCGTCGCCGAGCACTCCTCGACGACGACGCCGCTGCTCTACAAGCTGACTGCGCTCTGGGGCAGTCAGGCGGGTTCGCTGATGCTCTGGGCCTTCGTCCTCTCGATCGCCTCGGCCGCCGTCCTCTATCTGACCCGGAACCGTCACCGCGAGGTCGTTCCCTGGGCGACCGCCGTGCTCGCCGGCGTCGCGATCTTCTTCCTCGGGCTCATGGTCGCCGGGATCTTCTTCCCCAACGCCGACAGCTGGCCGTTCGCGGCCGCCAGCCCCGTGCCGGTCGAGGGGGCCGGGCTGACGCCGCTGCTGCGGCATCCGGCGATGGCCATGCACCCGCCGATGCTCTACTCCGGCTACGTCTTCTTCACGATCCCGTTCGCGTTCGCGATCGGAGCCCTGATCACGCGCCGCCTCGACGCGAGCTGGATCCGCTCGACGCGCCGCTTCGCCCTGATCGCGTGGATCTTCCTCTCGGTCGGCCTCGCCCTCGGCGCCCGGTGGTCCTACAGCGAGCTCGGCTGGGGCGGCTACTGGGCCTGGGATCCGGTCGAGAACGCGGCGCTGATCCCGTGGCTGACGGGCACCGCATTCCTGCACTCGATCATGGTCCAGGAGCGGCGCGGCATGCTTCGGGTCTGGAACGTCTCGCTGATCTGCGCGACGTTCGCGCTGTCGCTGCTCGGCACCTTCCTCGTCCGCTCCGGCGTCCTGCAGTCGATCCACGCGTTCGGCGAGTCGAAGGTCGGCCCGCCGCTGCTCGTCCTCATCGGCGTCGTCGTGATCGGCTCGACGATCCTGATCGTCTCGAGGATCGACTCGCTGCGATCGGAGCGCCGCCTCGATTCGCTGTTCAGCCGCGAGGCGATCTTCCTGCTCAACAACGTCCTCCTGGTCGGGCTCGCGGCGGTCGTCGCCTGGGGCACGTTCTTCCCGCTGATCTCGGAAGCCGTCACCGGCGAGTCCTCGTCGCTCGCGGCTCCGTGGTTCAACCGCTACGCGACGCCGCTGGCGATCGTGCTCGTCCTCTTCATGGGGATCGGCCCGCTCGTCGCCTGGCGGCGCGTGACCGTGCGCGGGCTCTGGCGGGCCGTCGCGTTCCCGCTCGCCGCCACGGCCGTCGCGGCGGTCGTCCTCGCACTGACGATCGGCGTCTCCGAGAGCATCACCGCCTACATGCTGTTCCTGGTCGCGATCTTCACGATCGTGGCCGTCGGCCAGGAGTTCTGGCGCGGGTCGGTCGCCCGCCGGCGCCTCGTCGGCGGCTCGCGGACGGCGGCGCTCGGGTCGCTGCTGACCCGGAACCGGCGCCGCTACGGCGGCTACGTCGTCCACATCGGGCTCGTGCTCGCGCTGTTCGGGGTCGCCGCGTCATCGAGCTTCCAGACGAGCCGCGACCTCCGGCTCAGTCCCGGCGATCAGGCCGAGGTCGGCGGCTACACGATCACCTACGTTCGCCCGACCGCCTACATCGACGGCGCGGAGCAGAAGCTGGCGTTCGGGGCCCAGCTCGACGTCACCCGGGACGGTCGCCACGTCACCACCCTGAACCCGCAGCGCGAGTACTACTCCGGCGCCGCCGCCGATCCGAGCGCGCCGCTGCGCAGCTTCTTCGAGGGCGAGGCGACGAGCGAGGTCGGGAGAAGCGAGAGCTTCTCGCGCGACCTCTGGAGCGCGATGCAGCCCGACCTGAGCTCGTTCGACCCGATCATCGAAGAGGGCGATGCCCGCTACGCGCGGCTGGCCGCGCGGGTCCCGGACACGCCGCAGGGCCAGGCGGCCCTCGCCGACATCCAGGGGCAGCTGATCTCGGCCCTGGAGCAGAGGTACCTGGCCGAGACGCCGCCGGCGGAGATCCGCTTCAACGTCAACCCGTTCGTCGTCTGGTTCTGGCTCGGCGTCATCATCGCCGTCGGCGGGGCCCTGTTCGCGATCTGGCCGGCACCCGAAGGCAAGCGGCGTCGCGTCAGCGACGTCTACGGCGCCCGCCTGGCGCGCGAGCTCAACCGCGCCTCGCAGTCGTAGGCGCAGGAGGTCCCGTGCTCGAGGCGCTGCTCGTGATCGTGCTCCTCGCCGCCGCCGCGGCCTGGATCTCGGTGCCGCTGCGCCGCGCCGGCGCCCCTTCCGAGCCGGGGCTCGAGGATCCGGTCATGGCCGAGCTCGAGGCTCGTAAACAGGCCAAGTACCGCGAGATCAGGGACACCGAGCTCGATCACGCCCAGGAGAAGCTCTCCGACGAGGAGTTCGCGCGCCAGGACGCCGAGTTGCGCCGGGAGGCGATCGCCATCCTCAAGGAGATCGATGCCGCCGAAACGGAGCGGTCCGGCTAGACTGCCGCCCTCACATGGAGACGCTTCTCGGAATAGTCCAGGTCCTGATCTCGGTCATCCTCGTCTTCCTGATCCTGCTCCACTCGGGCAAGGACGCCGGCCTCTCCGGCGCATTCGGGATCGGCGGCGGCGGCAGCTCGTTCGGCGGCGGATCGCTGGTCGAGCGCAACCTCGACCGCTGGACGATCTTCTTTGCGGTGCTCTTCGTCCTCAACACGATCGTCCTGCTCAAGGTCTGAGCCGCATCCGCGGCCCGCGCCGCGGGCCCGCCGGCCACGCCCGCCGGCGATCATCGCCGCCGCCCTGCTCGCGGCCTTCCTGCTCGCCGGCTGCGGCGACGATCCTCCGTCCGGCTCCTCGGGCCGCGCCGGCGAGCCCGAGCCCGGCGGCACGCTGACGGTCGCGGTCGCCGACGAGATCGACACCCTCGACCCGCTTCGAGTCAGGACGCGCGCCGAGCGGCTCGCCTCCCGGCAGGTCTTCGAGCCGTTGCGGACGTGGCAGACGGGGCCGTTTGGCGACACCCGCCGCCGCCCCGGGGTCGCGCGCTCGATCCGCCCGAGCCCCGACGCCACCGTCTGGACGGTCGTGCTCCGCCGCGGCGTCGCCTTCCAGAACGGCGAGCCGCTGGACGCCGATGCCGTCCTGCTCAACGCCGACCGCTGGATCGCAGCGCCGGTGGGCCGGGAGCTGCTGCCGGGATTGACCGCGGCCGACTCCCCGCGCCCGGGGCGCGTCCGCTTCATCCTCGACGGACCCGCCGAGGGCTTCGCCGCCGCCCTCGCCGACCCCCGCCTCGGCCTGATCGCGCCGGGTCCGCTGATCGGGCTCGGCGGTGGAGCGCTGCGGCTCGACGCCGCCGGGACGGGCCCGTTCGAGTACCGCGGACGCGAGGGCGGGTCGGTCCTGCTGGCCCGCAACGCCGGCTGGTGGGGGACGCCGCTCGGGCTCGGGCCGGGGATCGACCAGGTCGACCTCAGCGTCGATCCGTCGCCGGGTCACCGGCTGGCGGCCCTGCTGTCGGGTGCGGTCGAGGTCGCCGACGACCTCGCCCGCGACGCCGCCGGACGGATCTCCTCGGCGCCGCTGCTGACGACCGTCGGCGGCGCCGCTGCGGTCGTCGGGATCGAGCGGTCGGTGCGCGGGTTCGACTCGGCGGCGGCCGCCCAGTCGCTCGCCGACGTCTGGCTGACCGACCTTCGCTGACGACCCTCCGGGCCGGGTGGGGGGCGGGGGTGGCCGGCATGCATTTCCCACCTTGTTGACCGGATGACTAGACATACGTCCCCGGATGTTGCTACTGTGCCGCGCCGTTGTCCACCAACTCAATCGAAAAGGTCAAGATGCAACCCAACAACTTGATGCGCCGACGCGGGTTCCGCGCGTCGATCGCGGCCTCGGCCGCACTCGTCCTCGGCTTCGGCGTCGCCGCCTGCGGCAGCTCGGACTCGAGCAGCAGCGACGGCACCGATGGCGGCGCCGTGAGCGGCAACGTCAACCTCGTCGCCTACTCGACCCCCCAGGAGGTCTACGAAGGCGCCCTCGAGCCCGACTTCCAGAAGACATCGCCCGATGTCGAGTTCTCGAGCTCCTTCGGCTCCTCCGGCGATCAGTCGCGCGCGGTCGAGGCGGGCCAGCCCGCCGACGTCGTGCACCTGCCGCTCGAACCCGACATGACCCGGCTCGTCGACGCCGGCATCATCGCCGAGGATTACCGCGACGCCGAGCCGTACGGCGGCAGCCCGCAGACCTCGGTCGTGGCGTTCACCGTTCGCGGGGGCAACCCGAAGGACATCCAGGACTGGGACGACCTGATCCGGGACGACGTCTCGGTGATCACGCCGAACCCGTTCACCTCGGGCGGCGCCCGCTGGAACATCATGGCCGCCTACGGCGCCCAGATCAACCAGGGCAAGTCCGAGGAGGAGGCGCTCCAGTACGTCGCCGACCTGCTGGGCAACACCGCCAAGCAGGACGCGAGCGCATCGGACGCGCTCGAGACCTTCACCTCGGGTGAGGGCGACGTCCTGATCTCCTACGAGAACGAGGCGATTCGCGCGCAGGATGCGGGCGAGGACGTCGACTACGTGATCCCCGACGACACGATCAAGATCGAGACGCTCGCCGCGGTGACCGAGGAATCCGAGAACCCGGAGGCCGCGCAGGCCTTCCTCGACTACCTCTACACCCCCGAGGCGCAGCAGGTCTGGGCCGACAACGGCTACCGCCCGTCGGACCCGGAGGTCCTGAAGGAGAACGAGGACAAGTTCCCGACTCCGAAGGGCCTGTTCACGATCGACGATCTCGGCGGATGGGCTGACGTCACCACCGAGTTCTTCGATCCGGAGAACGGTTCGGTCGCTGCCATCGAGCAGGACCTCGGAGTGACCACCGGCTGATGAGCGGAGCAACCGCCCAGGCAGAGACGCTCCCGAGGCCGGCCTTCAGGCCGCGCCTCGGGAGCGCTTTGCTGTCCCGAGGTCTCGTCACGACCTACCTCAGCATCATGGTGCTGATCCCGATCGTGGCGCTGATCCTGAAGTCGTTCGAAGGTGGACTCGCCGGCTTCTGGGACGCAGTCACTCAACCGCAATCGCTCGAAGCGCTTCGGGTCACGGTCTTCATCGCGCTGATCGTCACCGTGATCAACTGCATCGTCGGCACGGCGATCGCCTGGGTCCTGGTTCGCGACGAGTTCCCGGGCAAGAGGCTCCTGAACTCGCTCATCGACCTCCCCTTCGCGCTGCCGACGATCGTCGCCGGCATCACGTTGCTGGCGCTGTACGGCAACGACAGCCCGATCGGAATCGACATCGCCTACACGTCGACCGCCGTCGCGATGGCGCTCCTCTTCGTGACCCTGCCGTTCGTGGTTCGCGCCGTTCAGCCGACCCTGATCGAGCTCGACCAGGACATGGAGGAGGCGGCGGCGTCGCTCGGCGCGAGCAGCATGACGATCTTCCGCAAGATCGTCCTTCCGAACCTCCGGCCCGCGATCCTGGCCGGCGCCGCGCTCGCTTTCGCGCGCGCGATCGGTGAGTTCGGCTCGCTGGTCCTGCTCGCGGGCAACACCCAGATCGCCTCGATCTACATCTTCGCCAAGATCGAGAGCGGCGACACCGAGGGGGCGGCCGCGGTCTCGGTCGTGCTGCTCGTCGCCGCGGTAGTGATCCTGCTCGCCATCGGCCGCTTCGCGCGGCGGGGGCTCCCGGTCTGATGTCGGTTCCACGCTGGAGCAAATACGGCATCCGCTTCGGGGTCCTCTTCTACCTCGCGGCGCTCCTCGTCTTCCCGGTCCTGATGATCTTCGTCAGGACGTTCGAGGACGGTCTCACCGAGTCGTTCGAGGCGGTGACCAGCGAAGCCGGCCTCGCGGCGCTGAAGCTGACCCTGATCACGGTCGCGATCGCCGTGCCCCTGAACACGGTCTTCGGGGTCACGGCCGCCCTGGTCCTGGTGCGCCAGAAGTTCCGCGGCAAGGCGATCCTGAACACGCTGATCGACATTCCCTTCGCGATCTCCCCGGTGGTCATCGGCCTCGCGCTGATCCTCCTCTACGGGCCGCGGGAGGGAATCGTCGGCGAGTGGTTCTTCGATCAGGGGATCCGGATCATCTTCTCGACCCCGGGAATCGTCATCGCCTGCATGTTCGTGTCGCTCCCGTTCGTGGTCCGCGAGGTGGTCCCGGTCCTGCAGGAGATCGGCGACGAGCAGGAACAGGCCGCCTCGACGCTCGGCGCCAACTGGTGGCAGACGTTCTGGCGGGTCACCCTGCCGGCGATCCGCTGGGGAGTCACCTACGGGGTCGTCCTCTCGACGGCGCGCGTGCTCGGTGAGTTCGGGGCCGTCTCGGTCGTCTCGGGCCGGATCTCGGGCCAGACCGAGACCCTGCCGTTGTTCGTGCGCAAGCAGTTCGAGATCTTCAACGACGGGGGTGGCTATGCCGCGTCGATGGTCCTCGCGGTCATCGCGCTGCTGACCCTCGTCTTCATGAATCTGATCAACACGAGGAAGGAAGTCTGATGGGCATCAAGGTCGAGCACGTGAGCAAGGACTTCGAGGACTTCAAGGCCCTCGACGACATCTCCCTGGAGGTGCCGGACGGCTCGCTGACGGCCCTCCTGGGCCCCAGCGGCAGCGGCAAGTCGACGCTGCTGAGGCTGATCGCCGGGCTCGAGCACGCCGACGGCGGGAAGGTCTACCTCGACGGCCGTGACGTCACCGAGATGTCGGTGCAGGAGCGGGGCATCGGCTTCGTCTTCCAGCACTACGCCGCGTTCAAGCACATGACGGTTCGCGACAACATCGCCTTCGGCCTCGCGATCCGGAAGACGCCGAAGGACAAGATCCGCTCACGGGTCAAGGAGCTGATCCGCCTGGTCCAGCTGAACGGGATGGCCCACCGCTACCCCTCGCAGCTCTCCGGTGGCCAGCGCCAGCGGATGGCGCTGGCGCGGGCGCTCGCGGCGGAGCCGAAGCTGCTCCTGCTCGACGAGCCGTTCGGAGCCCTCGACGCCAAGGTCCGCAAGGAGCTCCGCGAGTGGCTGCGCAAGCTCCACGACGAGGTTCACGTCACGACGATCTTCGTCACTCACGACCAGGAGGAGGCGATGGACGTCGCCGAGCAGATCGTGGTCATGAACGAAGGACGGATCGAGCAGGTCGGCGAGCCGAAGGAGCTGTACGAGCATCCGAAGACGGAGTTCGTGATGAGCTTCGTCGGCGAGGTCAACAGGTTCGGGGATGCCCTGATCCGCCCTCACGACCTCGACCTCGCGTTGTTCAAGTCGGACGGCGCCGAGGAAGCGATGATCGAACGGGTCAGCCATCTCGGCTTCGAGGTCCGGGTCGAGCTCTCGATGGCCAACGGCGATCACGCCTGGGCCCAGGTGACTCGCGCCCAGGCCGAGGAACTCGAGCTCGAGGAGGGCCAGATCATCTTCGCCCGACCGAGCCGGGCGAAGGTCTTCGAGAACGGAGACGGACCTCCGACGGCCCCTACGGACGAGCTCCAGGTCGCCTGAACCCGGAGCTCGACCCTCGGGGACAGGGCGATCTGCAGCCGTGAGCGCCATCGAGCTCGTCGCCGCGGCGCTGATCGTCCTCGCGATCGTGGTCTGCGTGATCGCGGTCGTCGTCTCCGCGGCCGACGCGGGCCGAGTGGTGGCACAGCGGCTTGCCGAGCGGGCTGAGGCCCGCGCCGCTCACGGTCCCGACTCGGCGGCGGCGGGCGAGCGCTTCCGCGATCCGCACGAACGCCCCGCGCTCAGCGAGAGGCGGCCGCGACGCCGGCGCTGAGCCGGCGGGTCAGTGCGATTCCCAGACCTCGGGTCGGCCGACGATCTCGGCCACCGGATCCGGCAGCTCGCCGGCGACGATGTCGGCGAGCGTCACCGTCTCGAGGACCTCGCGGATGTTCGCCCGCAACCCGACCCAGACGTCCTGGAGCTTCTGCGCCCGCCCGAGGTACTCGAGATCCTCGGGCCGCTCCCCGCGGACGGTCGCCAGCGGGCCATCGACGACGCGAATGATCTCGGCGACGGTGACCTCCGCGGCGGGACGCGCCAACCAGTAGCCGCCCTCGGCGCCGCGCTGGCTCTGGACCAGTCCCGAATGCCTGAGCTCGCCGAGGATGTTCTCGAGGAACCGCAGCGGGATCCCCTGAGCCTCCGAGATCCGGTCGCCCTTCAGCGGGCCCTCCTGGCCGGGGGCGGCCAGCGCGATCGCGGCGCGCACGGCGTAGTCGGCTTTGGCGGAGATCCTCACGGTCGCCCCATTCTTTCGCCTCGGCCCTCGCCGCGCCTTCCTGGGTGTCCGAACGGGTTCAGCGCGAGCTGACCCGAACCGACCAATTCGGGTCGGTCGCCTGGATCGTGATGAGCGTTCCCGGGCCGAGACCGCGGCTCGTCGATGCCCCGAGCAGGTTCTCGCCGGAGGAACTCGCCGCGTGCCCGGGGTAGAAGATCTCGATTCGGCCATCCGACTTCCGGGCTCCGCTTCCGGACGCTTTGAGGACGCCGCGTGCCGGATTCCAGGTCATCGAATCGAGCCGCCCCGGCGCCCGCCGCACGTAGCCGCGGCGGATGTCCTCGACCAGCTTGCGGTGCATGCCGACGATCTCGTTGCCGCCGTTCGAGCAGTCCATCTCGAAGACGTTCCAGGGCGGCAGCGGCGGTTCGCCGCCGTGGGTCGCCGCGTGGGGGTCGCCGCAGGACTGCTTCCAGGTCCAGAGCGTCGCGCCGATCCGGAACTCGTCCTGAAGCGCCTGGTGGACGTTGAAGTAGTCGTCGGGCTCGGTCGTCGCCCGGGACGGGTCGCCGCCCCATTCGCCCGTCAGCACCGGCGCGCCGCCGAATCCCTCGGCCTCGGCGCGGGCCGTCTCGAACTGGGCCCGGCTCGGCGGGCCCTCTCCACCGATGCTGCCGCCGTAGAGGTGCGGCGAGTAGACGACGTTGCGGTCGTGATCGAAGGCCGGGGGAGGGCCCTGGCCGATCAGCGACCAGAGGACGCTCGGCTCGAACAGGACCAGGTGGCGGAATCCGTCGCCGCGGCGCTCGCCGCGCCGGATCGCCGCCAGCGAGCGCTCGTAGAAGGTCCCGAGCTGTGCCGTCTCAAGGGCTCCGAACGCGCCGGGCTCGTTCATGACGTCGATCCCCGCAACCGCGCGTGAGCCGGCGAACCGCTCGGCGACGTGGGCCAGCATCCGCGTGTAACGGGTCCGGATCCCGACGCCGCCGGGCCCCGGGGCGTCGGCGAAGAAGTTCTCCCAGGCGGTCATGACCGCGGGGTTGACCTCGCGGGCGCCGGTGAAGCAGCGGGGCTCGCCCTCGTCCAGCGTCGCCCAGCCCGGCGCTCCGTCCCAGCCGAAGGCGGGCTCGGAGTCGCCCGGGCAGACCTCGCCGGGCCGTGCCGCGAGCGTC
>JADFCZ010000143.1 GCA_018263295.1 Conexibacter sp. | reverse complement strand
TTCCGGGTCGAGCTGCAGGTGCCGCTGTGGCGCGGGGACCGGGTCCGCAACCGCCGGCTCGCCGAGCTCGCCGGGCTGCTCGGCGTGCCCTGTGCGGCCACCGGCAACGTCCACGCCCACGATCGCGGGCGCATCCCCCTCCAGGACGCGCTCGTGGCGGTCCGGCTCGGTGGGACGCTCGAGTCGACGGAGCCGGGCCGCCGCGGCAACGGCGCCGCGACGCTCGTCCCCCCCGAGCGGGCGGCGACGCGCTTCCGCGAGCACCCGGAAGCGGTCGCCGAGACGGCGCGCCTGGCCGATCGGCTCCGCTTCGACCTCGCCACCGACCTCGGCTACAGCTATCCGGGGGCGGAGGACGGCAGCGCCGACCGCAGGCTCGCCGAGGCCTGTAGAGCGCGCTTCGGCGAGCGCTACGACGGCAAGCCGGTGCGGGCCGAGGCCGAGCGCCGGCTCGAGCAGGAGCTGAACCTGATCGCCGGCCTCGGGCTCTCGGGCTTCTTCCTGCTCCATCGCGACCTGCTCGAGCTCGCTCGCGAGGTCGCGGTCGAGGTGCGCGGCCCCGACAGCGCCCGCTCGCTGCTGCCGCCGGGCCGCGGCCGCGGCTCGAGCGTCAGCTCGGTCGTCTGCTATCTGACCGGGCTCTCCCACGTCGACCCCGTCGGCGCCGGCCTGTTCCTCGGCCGCTTCCTCAACGAGGAGATCGCCGAGGCGCCCGACATCGACCTCGACTTCCCGCGCGACGTCCGCCAGCGGCTGATCCCGCGGATCCACGAGCGCTACGGGGCCGACCGCTCGGCGCTGGTCGCCGCCTTCCCCACGTACCGGTCGAAGGGCGCGATCCGCGACTTCGGCAAGGTCCTCGGGCTGCCGCCGGGCGAGATCGAGCGGGCGGCGCGCTCGGCGAGCCACTACGAGCGGGCGGAGCTCGAGGGAGATTCGCCTCGCCGCCGGGCGCTCGTGAAGCTGCTCGACGACGCCTACGGCCTCCCCCGCCATCCCTCCCAGCACCCGGGCGGGATGGTGCTCTCGACGCAGCCCCTGACCGACCTCTGCCCGGTCGTCCCGGCGGCGATGGAGGGGAGGCAGATCGCCCAGTGGGACAAGGACTCCTGCGCCGACGCAGGCTTCCTCAAGATCGACCTGCTCGGCCTCGGCATGCTCTCCGCGGTCGAGCGGACCGTCACCGAGATCGCCCGGGTACGCGGCGAGCGGATCGACCTCTCGCGGATCCCGCTCGACGATCCCGAGGTCTACCGGCGGATCCAGGCCGCCGAGACGACCGGGGTCTTCCAGATCGAGAGCCGCGCCCAGATGCAGATGCTGCCGCGATCGCGTCCCGAGAACATCGAGGATCTGACCGTCCAGGTGGCGATCGTCCGCCCCGGGCCGATCCAGGGCGGCGCCGTCCACCCCTATCTCGAGCGCAAGAAGCGGCTCCGCGAGGACCCGAGCTACGAGATCCCCTACGAGCACCCGTGCCTGGAGCCGATCCTCTCCGACACCCTCGGCGCGATCGTCTTCCAGGACCAGGTGATCCAGGTGGCGATGGCGCTGGCGGGCTTCAGCTCCGGCGAGGCCGAGGGCCTGCGGCGGGCGATGAGCCGTAAGCGCTCGGAGGAGGCGATGCAGGCCCACCGCGAGCGCTTCGTCGCCGGCGCGATCGCACGCGGCGTCGATCAGGCGACCGCCGAGCGGGTCTTCTCCCAGATCCACGGCTTCTCCGGCTTCGGATTCCCGAAGTCCCACGCGGCGGCCTTCGGGCTGCTCGCCTACCAGTCGACCTGGCTGCGGGTCCACTACGGGCCCGAGTTCCTCTGCTCGTTGCTGAACGAGCAGCCGATGGGTTTCTACCCGCCCGACGCGCTCGTCCACGAGGCGCAGCGGCGGGGGATCGAGGTGCGCCCTCCCGACGTCAACGCCAGCGCCGTCCTCTGCCGCGTCGAGGCCGGTGGAAGCGGGCCGGCGGTGCGGATCGGGCTCGGCTACGTCAAGGGGATGTCCGAGCGCGACGCCGAGGTCGTCGTCGGCGAGCGCGAGAGCGGCGGCGCCTACCGCGACCTCGGGGATCTGGCCTCGCGGTCGGGCGCCGGGCGTGACGGGCTCGAGCGGCTCGCCTGGTCCGGGGCATGCGGCGATCTCGGCGGCGCCGGCGACCGGCGACGGACCCCGCTGTGGCGGCTCGGAGTCGCTCGCGACTCCGGCGGCGGTCAGCTCGCGCTGCCGCTGCCGATGCCGGAGGCCCCGGCGCTGGCCGAGCAGACGCCGTGGGAACGGGTCACCGCCGACTACGGGGCCTTCGGCATCGCCCTCGACGAGCACCCGCTCGAGCTCCTCCGCGGCGGCCTGCCGCCGGAGACGGTCGCCTGCGAGGCGCTCGCCCGGATCCGCGACGGCTCCGAGCTCGTCGTCGCCGGCCTGCTGGTGGCCCGCCAGCGCCCGGCGACCGCGAAGGGCGTGATGTTCCTGCTGATCGAGGACGAGACGGGGGTCGCGAACGTGATCGTCGTTCCGCCGGTCTACGAGCGCCACCGGCTGACCGTGCGGACCGCCTCGCTCGTCACGGTCGCCGGGCGGCTCGAGCGCCGCGAGGGCGTCGTCAACGTCGTCGCGAGCGCCGTCCGCCGAATCGAGCGCCCCGACGCACCGCTCGCCCGCGTCCACTCGATCGAGCCGGACCCGCAGCGCGAGACCGGGCGGGACATCGGCGAGCTCGACGCGGTCCTGCCCGTCGCGCACAGCTTCGGGCGCCGCGGACGCTGATCGGGTGCAATTTCGCTTGCACGAACATTTGTACGTCCGGACCCCTTCCTATCTTCCTCCGCGATGACTGAAACGAGAGAAACCAAGAACCGGCCCAGGCGCGGCGATCGGACCGCTCGCGCCCTCGGGGTCGCGGCGATCGACCGGGTCGCCGACCGGATCGATCTGGCGATCGACCTGCTGACGCTCGGCCAGTACGGGCTCGAGTGCCGCGAGGTTCCCGCCGGGACGAACGGCTGCGAGGGGAGCAAGCGCCGGACCCGCAAGGAGTCCCGTTCCGCTTGGGAGGCCCCTCGTACGTCGCGCCGGCCCGGTTGCGAGTGGCAATGGCCGCAGCGGCCCGCTCCCAGCGGCCGCTCGCGCGCCTAGCCCCCGCGGACCCCGTCGGCCTCGCCGCGGTCGATCGCGCCGACGAGCTCGGCGCCGGCCTCGAGCGTACGCCTGACGCCGTCGCGGTCGACGTTGGCAACGACGTCCGTCGGCCAGTGGAGGTTCGGGATGAAGCCGTCCTGGACGCTGATCGTCAGCGCCCTCCCGCCGACAGCGTGGATCGGGCTCGTGTCGTAGGTGAGCCCGGCCGGATCGTCTTCGGGCGCCATCCGCAGATCCGGCCGCCGATCAGCGACGCCCTGAGCCGCGGCGATCATTCCCTCGTCCGCGTTCCACTTGGCGATCACGCCCTCGCGCCGCAGGAAGCGGACGGTCCCCGGACCGCCGACGTTGTCGAAGTTGAGGAACAGCCGGCCCTCGGTGCCGCGTGAGTCGCGATAGGCCTGGGCACCGAGCGTCCCGGCCTCCTCGCAACCGGTGATCAGGACCTCGACCCGGGTCGACTGCAGCGGCTCGGCGGCGAGCCGGGCGGCGAGCGCGGTGACCACCCCGCAGCCAGAGGCGTTGTCGTTCGCGCCGGGGACGTCGACGCCGCGCACCTCGCGCTCACCGAGCAGGCCGAGGCTCGCCACCAGCGCCCCCCGCACGAGCCCGAGGATCCGCCGGGTCGGGCGCCACGCCGACAGCGGCTCGAGCGCTCCCTGCAGCAGCACGAGGATGCTGTTCGCCGCGATCCACCGCGGCATCCAGCCGACGACGCGGGGATGGAAGATCAACCCGCTCCGGGACGTGTCCATGTGGGCGATCAGGCAGAGCGTGCGTTCGGCCGGGCCCCGCGACTCGATCGTCGCGACGACGTTGCGGCTGGGCTTCCGGGCAAGGAGGGCCGAGAGCGGCGCGAACCTGAGCGAGCCCTCGGTCAGCAGCCCCGCGACGGCCAGCGTCGATGCCAGCAGGCGCGGCAGCCTGCGCCGGCGCGGCAGCAGCCCGGGCAGGATCGCGAGGCCGAGGACGATCCCGAACGGCGCCCCGAAGGTCGAATAGCCCGCAAACTCCTCGGCCCGCGCGTCGACCCCGGCCGACCGCATGCGTGCGACCAGCGCCTCGGCCGCGGCGGCCTCGCCCGGACCGGTCGGCCGGCGCGGCCCGATGTCGGCGGCCAGCTCGGCGATCGTGTCCATCGCGACGGCGAGATCCTCCTCGCGGATCGATTCGGTGGCCGGCACGCCCCAATCCTAAGCCCTGCCGTGCGCCCTGCCTGCGATGCTCCCGGCATGCCGGAGCGGCGGACCCGCGTGACCGAGGTGTGCCTCGCGCTCACCGTCGCCGTCGTGCTCGCCGACTCCTCCGTGGTGACCCTCGCCCTGCCCAGCATCCTCCGCGAGTACGACGCCACGGTCTTCGGCGTCTCCTGGGTGCTGACGGCGTTCAACGTCGTCCTCGCCGCTTTGATCCTGCCGGCGGTCCGGATCGCCCGGAGCCGGCCGCGGAGCGGCTGGACAGTCGGCATCGCGGTCTTCGTCGTCGCCTCGATCGCCTGTGCCGCATCGGGCAGCGCCGGAGCCCTGATCGGCGCCCGCGTCGCCCAGGCGGCCGGCGGCGCGCTCGTCGTCGCCTGTGCGATCGAGCTGATCGCCCGGATCGCGGGCAGCCATCAGGCCGCGGCACCGATCTGGGGCACCGCGGGCACGATCGGCATCGCCGTCGGGCCGGCGATCGGCGGCCTGCTGACCGAGCTCCTCGATTGGCAGTCGATCTTCCTCTTGCAGATCCCGCTGCTGCTGCTGATCCCGGTCGCGACCGCCGTCCGCTTGCAGGAGCCCGAGCCCGGACCCGACGGCCCGCTCGATCTTCGCCCCGAGGTCGGCCTCGCGCTCCTCTCCGCCGGCCTCACCGGAGCGCTGTTCCTGCTCGTGATCCTCCTCACCGAGGGGTGGGGCCTCTCGCCGATCGCGGCCGCGGCGACGGTGTCGGCGATCCCCGCGGCCACCTGGGCGGCGCGATGGGTGGCCCACAGGGCCGGACCGCCCGCCTCGGCGGCCCTGGCCGGCGGAATCGCGGTGGCGGGTGGCCTCGCGGCCCTCGGCGTCCTTCCCGGCGCCTCATGGGCGCTGACGCTTCAGCCTCAGGTCCTGATCGGCATCGGCCTCGCTCTCGCCCTGCCGGTACTGACGATCGCGGCCCTCGGCGGCCGCGACCCGCGCGGCGCCCGGGCGTCGGCGACGATCGCGGCGCGACACGCCGGCATCGTCGCCGGGATCCTGATCCTCGCCCCACTGCTCTCGGCGCAGCTCACCGCCAAGCAGACCGAGGCGACCGACGCGGCCACCGCAGCCCTGCTCGACGCGCCGTTGCCGGCCGATACGAAGGTCTCGCTCGCAACCGCGCTCGGCGAGCGGATCGAGAGCGCCGACGGCAGGCTCCCCGAGATCGGGCCCGCCTTCGAATCGGTAGCGCCCGAGCCCGGCGACGAGGGGGCCTACGCACAGCTCGAGGCCGACATCCAGGACCAGCTCGAGCGGGCGGCAACCAGCGCGTTCAGCATCCCCTTCCTCGCGGCCGCGCTGCTCGCCGCGCTCGCCCTCATCCCGATCGCGAGGCTCGGGACCCGGACAGGAGGCGCCCCATGGGCGATCGCAACCGAGCCCCGCTGATCGCCCTGGCGGCGTCGATCGGCCTGATCGCCGTCTACGTCGCCTTCGGCGGCGGCAGCTACACGCCGGCGGCCACCGCCGACCCCTGCGAGCTGCGCGACGCGGCCGTGCTCGAGGAACGAGGCGTCTTCGAGGGGATCGCGCTCTCGGCGCTGGACGGGGCCGCCTGCGAGCTCCACGTCAGCCGCGAGGAACTGACGCTCGCCCTCGCCGACGAGCAGGCGACGGAAGACTTCGCCGCAGCGCAAGGCATCGATTCCGACGCGGTCGACGACGCGGTCAGGGCCGGCCTCGAGCGCGCCGTCGACGATGCGGCGGCGGCGGGGCGGATCGACGGCCTCGAGGAGACCATCCTTCGCCAGATCGCCCGGTATGCCCCAGTCGGGCCGGCGATCGACGGTCTTCAGGCGCTCTCCGACGACGACTCCGTGCAGGGGCTGATCGAACAGATCGGCGGACTCACCGACGTCGAGGTCCCAGGCTTCGGCGACATCGACACCAGCGACCTCGACCAGTTGCTCCCCTGAGGACACGGCGCCCGGGAACGAAAAAAGCCGCCCCAGATCTCTCTGAGGCGGCTCTGATCGTTTCGGTAAGGACCGGCGGCGACCTACTCTCCCAGGCGGTTTCCCACCAAGTACCATCGGCGCTGAGGGGCTTAACGGCTCTGTTCGGAATGGGAAGAGGTGTATCCCCCTCGCTATTGCCACCGAAAACGGTAGGGCCCGCGGAGGCGTGCCGCCCGCCATTGCCGGCCGACGACGCGCCTCGCCATCCGGCGAGGCTTGAAAACTGCACGCAGGCCAACGGGTAAAAAGAAAAACGTCAAGACCTCGACCCATTAGTACCGATCTGCTCACACATTGCTGTGTTTACACAGTCGGCCTATCAACCTGATGGTCTATCAGGGGTCTTACTTCCTTGAAGGAATGGGAGAATTCATCTCGAGGTCGGCTTCCCGCTTAGATGCCTTCAGCGGTTATCCGATCCGGGCGTAGCTAACCTGCGGTGCCCTTGGCAGGACAGCAGGTACACCAGCGGCCCGTTCATCCCGGTCCTCTCGTACTAAGGATGACTCCTCTCAATTCTCCAACGCCCATGGCAGATAGGGACCGAACTGTCTCACGACGTTCTGAACCCAGCTCGCGTACCGCTTTAATGGGCGAACAGCCCAACCCTTGGGACCTACTTCAGCCCCAGGATGCGACGAGCCGACATCGAGGTGCCAAACCGAGCCGTCGATGTGGACTCTTGGGCTCGATAAGCCTGTTATCCCCGGAGTACCTTTTATCCGTTGAGCGACAGCACTTCCACTTGCTACTGCCGGATCACTAACCCCAACTTTCGTTCCTGCTCGACCCGTCGGTCTCGCAGTCAAGCTCCCTTGTTGCGTTTACACTCTTCGCACGATTTCCGACCGTGCTGAGGGAACCTTTGGGCGCCTCCGTTACTCTTTAGGAGGCGACCGCCCCAGTCAAACTGCCCACCTGACACTGTTCACATCCCGGATTACGGCGATGTGTTAGAAGCCCAGAACACCAAGGGTGGTATCTCAAGGGCGGCTCACCAGCGACCGAAGTCACTGGGTCGAAGCCTCCCACCTATCCTGAGCGAGAAGTCCCAGACTCCAATATCAAGTTGCAGTAAAGGTTCACGGGGTCTTTCCGTCTAGCCACGGGTACTCGGCATCTTCACCGAGACTTTAATTTCACCGAGCCCCTCGTTGAGACAGCGTCCAACTCGTTGCGCCATTCGTGCAGGTCGGAACTTACCCGACAAGGAATTTCGCTACCTTAGGACCGTTATAGTTACGGCCGCCGTTTACCGGGGCTTAGCTTCACAGCTTCGCACCGAAGTGCTAACCGCTCCGCGTAACCTTCCGGCACCGGGCAGGCGTCAGCCCCTATACATCGTCTTGCGACTTAGCAGAGGCCTGTGTTTTTGGTAAACAGTCGGTTGGACCTAGTCACTGCGGCCTCCTCGGGCTCCACCAGCAAGTGGCTTCACCCTATTGAGGCGTCCCTTCTCCCGAAGTTACGGGACGATTTTGCCGAGTTCCTTAACGAGGGTTATCTCGCTCACCTTACTATTCTCTAGTAGTCCACCTGTGTCGGTTCTGGGTACGGGCACGAGCAACCTGCCTAGAGGTTTTTCTAGGGGGCATGGCTTCAGGGACTTGCCGGCGGTCAAGCCAGCTGGCATCGCATCTCGTGTGAACGCCGCGACGGATTTGCCTATCGCGACTGACTACATGCTTGCCCCAGGACGACCATCGCCTGGGTTCCCTTAGCCTTCCCCGTCACCCCATTGGTCATAGCGGTTGCGACGTGGTACAGGAATATCAACCTGTTGGCCATCGACTACGCCTTTCGGCCTCGCCTTAGGTCCCGACTAACCCTGAGCAGACGAACTTTACTCAGGAAACCTCGGACTATCGGTGGAGTGGATTCTCACCACTCTTGCGCTACTTATGCCGGCATTCTCACTTCCCAGCCCTCCACGGGATCGCTTCCGCGCCCGCTTCGCAGCACTAGGAACGCTCTTCTACCACTCGCATCGCCCGCAGGCGGTGCGAGTTCACAGCTTCGGAGACTGGCTTGAGCCCCGTTACATTCTCCGCGCCCGAACACTTGACCAGTGAGCTGTTACGCACTCTTTCAAGGATGGCTGCTTCTAAGCCAACCTCTTGGTTGTCTATGCATTCGGACATCGTTGTCCACTTAGCCAGTACTTTGGGTCCTTAGCTGGTGATCTGGGCTGTTTCCCTCTCGCGTATGGAGTTTATCCCCCACACACTGACTCCCGAGCTGGTACGAAATGGTCTTCGGAGTTTGCCTGACGTCGGTAACCTGGTAGGGCCCCTAAGCCAAACAGTGCTCTACGGCCAAAACGCACATACTCGAGGCTATACCTAAATATATTTCGAAGAGAACCAGATATCTCCGAGCTTGTTTAGCCTTTCACTCCTATCCACAGGTCATCCGCCCACTTTTCAACGTAGGTCGGTTCGGCCCTCCACGAGGTCTTACCCTCGCTTCAGCCTGCCCATGGATAGCTCGCTCGGTTTCGGGTCTACCCCACGCGACTGAACGCCCTGTTCAGACTCGCTTTCGCTGCGGCTCCGCTCATCGCTTAACCTCGCCGCGTAGGAGTAACTCGCCGGCCCGTTATGCAAAAAGTACGCCGTCACACCCGAAGGTGCTCCGACCACTTGTAGGCACGCGGTTTCAGGTACTATTTCACTCCCCATCAGGGGTACTTTTCACCTTTCCCTCACGGTACTAGTTCGCTATCGGTCATCAGGGAGTACTTAGCCTTGGAGGGTGGTCCCCCCAGGTTCAGACCACGTTTCACGGCAGTGGTCCTACTCAGGTGCTCGATCGACAGGTTGGTGCGCTTTCGCCTACGGGACGATTGCCCTCTGTGGTGCGAGTTTCCACTCGACTTCGGCTAGCACCCAACTTTGTAACTGTCGCCGGATCGGACACGATCCGGACACGAGTCCTACAACCCCGGTTAGGCAACGCGTGTCCGCTTTCACCTACCCGGTTTGGGCTGATCCCCGTTCGCTCGCCACTACTAGGGGAGTCTCAGTTGATTTTCGTTCCTCGGGATACTTAGATGTTTCAGTTCTCCCGGTTTCCTCTCAGCGTCTATGAATTCAACGCTGAGTAACACCGCATTACCGGTGCTGGGTTTTCCCATTCGGAGATCCGCGGGTCAAAGGCTGTTCAGCGCCTCACCGCGGCTTATCGCAGCCGTCCACGTCCTTCTTCGGCTCCTGATGCCAAGGCATCCACCGTGTGCCCTTCATATCTTGACGGTGAGCTCATCGGCGTTTGCATAGTTCACCGATGAGGTTCTTATTACCCATCATTACTTTCAATGTTGGCCATTGTGCAGTTTTCAAGCTTCGCTGAGGACGGCCGGCGGGGGCTTCCCGCCACGCGGTCCCTGAGAACTGAGCAGCGCTTCGGCAAGGGGAAGCCCTTGCGCGATCGAGTCCGGTCGACATTTCAGGAACGCCGGCGGACGACTGTGTCCGTCGGCGGACTCCTGGCTCCTTCTCGAGACGAATCCCGAGCAGGAGCCGTATAGAGCTCCCTAGAAAGGAGGTGATCCAGCCGCAGCTTCCGCTACGGCTACCTTGTTACGACTTCACCCCAATCACAAGTCCCACCTTCGACGGCTGCCTCCCAAAAGGGTTAGCTCACCGGCTTCGGGTGTTACCTGCTTTCGTGGTGTGACGGGCGGTGTGTACAAGGCCCGGGAACGTATTCACCGCGGCGTTGCTGATCCGCGATTACTAGCAACTCCAACTTCATGGAGGCGAATTGCAGCCTCCAATC
>JADFCZ010000142.1 GCA_018263295.1 Conexibacter sp. | reverse complement strand
GATCCGGATCAGCTCGGGCGCGGTCGGCTCCCCCTCCCCCTCGATCAGTGCCGCGATCGCGATCCCGGCGGCACGCTCGACCGGGAAACCGAAGATCCCGGTCGAGATCGAGGGGAAGGCGATCGAACGGGCGCCGAGGTCGGTCGCCATGGCCAGCGCGGAGCGGTAGGCGCTCGCGAGCAGCTCCGGCTCGCCCTCGTCGCCTCCGGACCAGACCGGCCCGACGGCGTGGACGACCCAGCGCGCCGGCAGGGCGCCCGCGGTCGTCACGGCGGCCTCGCCGACCGGCACGAACGCATGCGCCTCCGACTCCCGCCGCAGGTCCGGGCCGCCACCGAGGGCGATCGCCGCTGCGACCCCGCCGCCGTGGGCGAGATGCGAGTTGGCGGCGTTGACGATGACGTCGACGCGCTGCCTCGTGATGTCGCCCTGGACCAGCTCGATCATCGCCACTAACTTAGATCGATATGGGGCGGGGAGACGAGCAAGCCGAGGCCGACCCCGGGGAATACATCCCGGTCAGGGTCAAGCTCGCGATCATCGTCGTCTCGACCGTCTCGATCGTCGCCGCCTTCTACGTCGGCGGCCCGGGACTCGGAATGGCCGACGCGACGCTGATGGCCGCGCTGCTCGTCGTGATGGCGGCCCGGCTGAAGCCGGAGACGCCGATCGTGCCACCCAGCGCCCACGACGGCCGCCCGCACCTGCTGCTCGTCGCCGGCGCTCCGCTCGAGAACGGAGAGGCGGTCGAGCGGGTCGCGGCCGTCGCCGCCGCCGAGAGCGAACAGGCGGAGATCCTCGTCCTCGCCCCGCACCGTCCGCACTTCGCCGAGCGCTGGACCTCCGACGTCGATCGTGGCCGCGAGCGCGCTCAGGACTGCCTGGTGCTGACCCTCGCCTCGCTGGCGAAGGCCGGCGTCGCAGCCGACGCCCGGGTCGGCGATGAGGACGTCGTCCAGGCCGTCGACGACCAGCTCCGCAGCTACCCGGCGACGCAGGTGGTGCTGATCGACGACGCGACCGGCGGCGGATTAGCGGCGGCGCAGCAGCTCGAGACCCGGCTCGAGGTTCCGTTTCTGCGACTGCCGGGCGGGGCGATCGCCCCGCCGGGGGAGGCCGGCTTCAGTCGGCGCGCTCGATCGCGACGTTGAAGTCGCCGGTGCCGAGCTTCCCGTAGAGGGCGAGCCAGAGCGGCAGGTACATCTCGGTCCCGCGGGAGGCCGCGATGCCGCCGAGGTCGACGATCCTGGCGGCGGGCCAGCCGAACTCGCCGAGAAGTGACGCGACCCGTTCCTTCGCGCCCGTGTTCTCACCGCAGACGAATGCGACGTGCTCGCCCGGGACCCGGCCGGGCTCGACCATCACCGAGCAGTTCATCGTGTTCAGCGCCTTGACCACGAGCGACTCCGGGAAGGCGGCCTGGATCCGCTCGCCGAGGCTGTCGTCGTTGCTGATCGAGAGCGTCGGCGGCATCCCGCCGGAGAAGTCGAGCGGGTTCGCGACGTCGATGAGGACCTTGCCGTGGAGGTTCACCTCCCCGGCCATGGCCAGCGCCTCGAGCGAGGCGCCGCCGGCGGTGCAGTTGAAGATCAGCTCGCCGAACCCGGCGGCGTCCTCGAAGCTTCCCTCGCTCGCGGCCTCCCCCGCGCTCGCCGCCCACTCGACCGCCGCCTCGTTACCGGCCCGTCGCGAGCCCATCCGGACCTCATGGCCGAGCTCGGCGAGCCTCGAGCCGATCGTCCGGCCGACCATCCCGGTTCCGAGGACGCCGACCCTCATCGCCCGCCTCCGGCCGCCGCGGGCGGGCTGAGAAGGACGTCAGCGAAGGAGTGGGCGTTCACTACCGGAACCATCCCACGTCCCAGCGCCTCCATGCAAGCCGAACGCTACCTTGGACCCACCTCCGGGAAGGACAGCGATGACGATCTACGGCGATGTCGAGAAGGTGACCATCTGCCCCGAGTGCGGCGCCGCGCTGCGCCACGGCCCCGGAACCCTCTTCGAGGAGACGTTCGAGTCCGAGATCGAGTGCGAGAACGACCACCTCTGGAACGTCATCGACGTCATCCACGGCCCCGGCGCGATGTCCTTCAAGCTCTCCGGCCCGCAGCGGCGTCCCTAACCGGCCTCCTACGCCGAACATGAACATCGTTTATGTTTTCGGTTCCAACACCCGAACCGGAGGTCAAGGCATGGAGACGAAGAGGATGTTCCTGGGCGGCACGCGAGCCCTGATCGGCATCGGGACCTGGATCGCCCCCGACCTGTCGGCGCGGGCGTTCGGGTTCGATCTGGCTCGCAACGACCGGTTCATCGGGCGGCTGTTCGCGGCCCGTGAGCTCGCGCTCGCCGCATCGCTTCTCGCTGCGAGCCCCAAGCAACTGCCGGCGGTTGCGGCCGTCGGCGCCGCCGTCGACACCGCCGACGCGATCGCCGGGTTCGACGAGACGCGGCGCGGCAACGTCTCGGCCCTCACGTTCGTGAGCGGCGTCCTCGGCGCGGTGCTCTTCGCGGCGCTCGGCGCCCGGATCGCGCAGGAGGCATCGGAAGCTGCCGGCGACGATCTCTGATCCTCCCTATGCGCCGCTGCTGAAGCGGCGCCCCGTTCAGGCGCGGAGCATCGCCCGCGTCGACGCGATCCTCGACGCCGCCGCGGCGCTCGTGGTGGAGGACCTCGCGGCGCTGACGATGCGGGCCGTCGCCGCCCGCGCCGGGGTCCCTCCGGCGACGATCTACCAGTTCTTCGACGACCGCGAGTCGCTGGTTCAGGCGCTCGCGGTCCGCTACGTGGTCGCGACGCCGGAGACGTTCGACTCGGCGATCCGATCTGCTGGGGGGGACTGGCCGCACGTACTCGACGGCGTCATCGACGCGTTCGCCGATCTGCTCCGGCGCGAGCCCGCAATGCGGGTCCTCTGGCTCGCCGGGGTCATGGACGCCGCCACCGGGCGGATCGCCGCGGGCGCCGACGACGAGATCGCCGATGCCCTACGGGCGCGGCTGGCGTCGATGTCGGGCCGAGGCGACCGTGGGACCGCCGCTGATTGGAGGTTCCTCGTCACCCTGGTCGGCGACCTGCTTCAGCGCGCCTTCAAGCACGACCCGAGCGGCGACGACCTCCTGCTCGCCCGGGCGAAGCGAACGGCGACGCTCTACGCGGCGGATCTGCTCGGCGAACCGCCCGCGGGGACGAAGGCGTCGCCGGCGGCCTGAGGGCTCACTCCTCGTCGGACTCGGGACGCTCAGCTGAAGTCGTCGGGAAGGATCGTCGGCTTGGTCTCGCCGTAGAGCCACTGCTGGAAGTAGTCGTCGAGCAGGGCGAGCTTCGCGCCGTTGAGCCCGCTCGCCTGCTTCGCCTCCGCGATGAACCTCTCGGTGCTGATGTTGCCGTGCTCGAACTCATCCAGCAGACCGCTCGCGAACGCGAAGAAACGCTGGTCACCGACGATCTGACGGTATCCCTCGACGGTCATCGCACCGCGCTGGTAGGTCGGGAAGAACGCGAACAGATTGGCCGGATCGCCGCCGAGGATCGCCGGCGCAATCTCCCAGTCCTCGGCCGGTGTGTTCGCGTAGAGGTCGTCGAAGATCAGGGCCGGATCGTCCCCGCCCTGTGTCTGGAAATCCCAGTACCACTCGGACCAGTTCGCCCAGCCCTCGTTGAACCAGATGTCCGCCCAGGTCGCGAGCGTGACGCTGTTGCCGAACCACTGGTGAGCCAGCTCGTGGAGCTGGGTGCCGATGTTGATGGACGGGTTGCCGAACGTGAAGCTGCCCGAGTAGTGCGGCTTGCCCTGGACCTCGAGCGCGTAGCCGACCCCGGTCGCGCGATCGGCGACCGCGCCGGTCGAGTCGAAGGGATACGGCCCGTAGAGATCGCTGAGGTAGTTCACCTGTCCGGGTGCCTGATCGAGCGAAGTCTGGATCGCGGCGACCTGCGCCGGGGTGGCGCTGCTGTCGACCGCGTTGTAGACCGGCAGCGATCTTCCGGTCGAGGTTTCGGTCATGGACCCGGCCGTGTAGTTGAAGTCGCCGACCGTTGCGGTCGTCAGATAGGTCGCGGTCGGGTCGTCCTCGCGCCAGTGCCACGTGACCGTTCCATCGCCGTTGTCCTCGTTGCCGACGTTCTCGCCGACGCCGAGCGCGGTCTTGCCCTGGGGAACTCGGATCAGCGTGTCGAAGGTCGCCTTGTCGGACGGGTAGTTGTTCGACGGGAACCAGCTCTGGGCCCCGATCGGCTCGTTCACGACGAAGGCGCCGTCGCAGGTCCGGGGCGGGTCGAGCGGATAGCAGGCCGGGATCCAGCCTTCGATCGACGTGTCGGTGTCGGTGATCGGCTGCGGCGTTCCCGAGTACTTGACCTTCACGGTGAACTCGCGGCCGGCCTTGGGCCGGCTCGACGGGTGCGGGTTCACGACCAGCTTCATCGGCTGGGTGACATCCGGATTGGCGCTCAGCTGCGGCGTTGCATCGACCTGCTCGAAATCGGCGGCACGGCCGTCGACGGTCACCCTCTTGACATCGAGTTCCTGGAAGTCGAGGGTGAACTGCCGGAGCTTCTTCTTGCCCGCGGTGGCATCGATGGTCGTCTTCGCCGAGTTGAACTTGTTCGCAACCGGGTCGTAATCCAGGTAGATCCGGTAGTGGTCGACCTGGTAGCCGCCGTTGCCGATCTGAGGCAGCAGCGGATCACCCAGGGTTCGGGCTCCGTCCGACGGCTTTCCCTGCCCCCGACCTCCGGGGTCGGCGATGCCTGTCGCCGGCCATGCCAGCAGCACCAGCGCGATGGCAATTCCGGTGATCCGAGCCTGAGCAGTCATCTGTCGCCTCTCCCGTCGCTGAACGAACCTCAGGCGAGCCTAGCAGCGGTCCGTGAGGGGTGAGCGACGGGACTCGAACCCGCGACCGCCTGGACCACAACCGGAATCCGTGGGGTCTGCTCGGAGCCAACGCCTCATGCCAAGGGGGTTCAGGTCGGGTGTGGTCGGTTCAGTTTCACCCAGTTTGGAGCCTCGCTTGGAGCCCGATTACGAGCGCTTCGTTTGATCATGGCTCAACAAGTCACTTTGTCCGGGGGCTTCGCGATCCTTGACTGCTCGTTGTCAGCTTGTACTTGAGATGGATCGCCGCAGCCTCGGAGAGATGCGCAACACGCTGGCCTTCGAGGTAGTCATGGTGCACGCTCATTGGGAAAGAACGGGCGGCACGTAGAGGTAGTTGATCAGGTGGTCATACGGCGAAGATCGTCGACCGAACCCTAACGCCGACACCTCCGGGCCGAGCTCGTCGTCGACCCGGCCACTCCTAACCTAGCGGCACCCCGGAGAAGTTTCGCGACGCCTGGCTCTTCGTCCTCGAAATGATTGCGGGAGCTGAATGCCGTGGCGTAAGTCGGAGCCGCGCGGCAACCCTCCTCTCCCGGTTGGCATCCCGCAACTTGCGTCAATCCAATCCGCCTTATGTATCGGATACGGGCCTTAACGTCCTTGGTGATGGAAGCGTCGGACCTAGATCTCGCTGAGCCACCCGAGGACCCGGTCCTCGAGGAATGGCGAGAGCTCCGCGCCCGCGTCGAGCGCCAGCGCGACCGCGCCGACCGGATGAGGGCGCTCGCCGACCAGCTGCAGCACAGGGCGGCCGAGGGAGAGCGTCTGCTCGAGGAGATGGAGAGCCTGCTCGGGGTGTCGGCACAGCTAGCCCTTGAAACGTTGACCGAAGAGCTCCGGGGCCGACGTCTTCTGGAGGTCGCGACCCGCCTGCTCGCTGCCGAGCTCGAGCCCGGCGAGGCAATTCACTACCGCGACTGGTATGAGCGACTCTGCCAGCGGGGGCACCGCGTCTCTGGGCGGGATCCGCTGGCTAACTTCCTCGCCCATATCAGCAAGGCGCCGGAGGTCGAGGGAGTCGGGTCGCGGACTGGGCTCTACCGCTTGGCGTCCTGACCGAGCACATCGGGTCGGCGCCACCTCGGGTCCGAGCTCGCTAGCTGCGCAGTTTCCGCCGCTCGCTCTAGTTCTCTATCTAAGCCACAGGCACCAGCCCTGGCAGACCGAAACGAACTGAAGGAGATGAGGGATGGCTTTTGAGGAACTGCACAGCATTCCTGTCAGCAAGGTAGACACGACGATCGACATCGTTGGCAAGGGCGACGGCGGCCACGAGCGCGACGAGGTGCTCGTCACCTCCTCGGTCACCCTGGTGAGCGACTTGGGCTCTGAGAGCGTCACCCTGCTTCTGCCGCTCGCCTCCGATGCTCAGCAGAAACCCGTAGTCCGCTATACCGACGAGCCTCTCACCGGCCCGGCGGTGTTCGAGTTCGACGAGGTCGAGCGCTCCGAGTACGACGAGCAGCTGGTCGAGCGGCTCGGCAGGCTGGCGGATGGGTCCTCCAAGCGCGAGCAGCGAGATGTCGCGGTTTCGATCGGGCGCTGCGCGAGCTCGATATCGGCAGCGGTGCTTCAGGTCAAGCCCGGCCAGCGCGAGCTCCGGCTCTTCTACAAGATCGCCGCCGAGCGGGTCGGCGACCGCGAGTTCGAGTTCGCGGTGATCGGGCCACTGCCGTCGTTCGTGATCCAGCCAGGCGGGACGATCGGCGTCGTGACCGTGATGCCTCGTAACACCCAGGTGATCTTCGCCCAGGCGCTCCAGAACCCGAACGATCCGGCGAGCGAGATCGGAACGAGGCAGGACTCGAACCTCGGATACCGGCAGCTGATCGGATGGACCTGGCAGAACGATCCGCTCTTCAAGGTCCGATACCGCTATGCCTGATCCGTCCAGGGGCGATCGAGGCTCGGGCGCGGAGAAGCATGATCGCGCCCGGGTCCGTGTCTGCTGGACGGGTAAGGGGAGTGCAGAGCGGGTCGAGAAGGTACCGATCACCCCGCGCACGGGCGCGAAGCCAGCGGTGGCGCTGAGCCTCGGGCCGGCCGAGGACGCTGACGCATCCCTGCCTGATCTCACGGGCGGCGATCGGCTCGAGATCTCGGCTGAGCTCGAGGTCACGACAGACCTGACCGTCAAGCAGGCTGAGGAGAACGCCCGGGACGGAGGGCGGCCAGCGGGCGAACCCTACGACTACGCGCCAGCCATCAAGGCTGATCTGATTCTTGCCCCATCGCCGGACATAATGAAAGCCGGGATCTCGGGGGCGAAGGCGATCGGCCGCGGTCTGCGCATCAAGCTGAACCATGAACAGCATCACGCGGTCTTGGTCTTCGACGGCGCGCGGCTCGACGTCCCGCCCGCCGGTCCAGGCTGGGATGGCGATTGCTACGTCAATCTGGTCATCTCCGCGAGCCACGAGGACGCACGAAGTGGGCAAGTACTGCTCGTCGGTCAGAACGAGTTCAACGGGACGGTCGAAGGTGACATGGCCTCGCTCTGCGCTATCCGTTCGAGGCCGGCGCGACAATCGGCACCAGATCCACAGGTGACCGAGAAGGTGCTGGTGTCGAGCATGCCGCTGCAAGGAGACGTCAAACGAGTGATCTACTCGCAGCCGCTCGAGCGGCTGCGAGCGAACGAGCAACTTCGGATTCGCGCCGACGTCAGGGCGAGCGCTAACGCACTTGGCTACTCGGGTCGGCTGAAGACAAGGGTCTTCCTGGCTGACACGCCCGAGCAAGTTGAACCCGACGGGAAGAGCCATGCGGCCTCGGTCGCCGCAGCATCCGCCCACATCACCAAGGGCAACGGCTTCAACTGCTTGCCGAAGTCCGAGGTGGTGACCTTCTCGAAGGTCGGCGTTGCTCGGATCTTGAAGGATTCGAAGCGAACTATCTACGTGAACGTCGTCGGGGTGGCCGGAGACCCGGAGAAGAAGGGGCAGCCGGACTCGTTAAGGATCTTGAGCGGCGGTCGACTCAGCGTTGTCCGCTACCCGGCAACGTCGTACGGTTGAGAGGTCCGTCCGCTCCCTGGGGAGCCGATCCGGCGGGACCCCAACTGCGATTGTGGTATTCGAGCGGACGAGGGTCCGACACCATCCGCTCTTGGACGGAACTCAGCACGGACCGCCGCAGGCCTACTGAGCAGTTCGACGCTCATCAAAGCCGGCTGTTGAATCTTCGAGGACAGCGAGCCATTCAGGCGTACGCGGCTTGATTCCCCACTCGACAATGAGGTGCCAGATCACGAGCTCGAGGGGAAGGCGACGGGTTGGGATGTGAAGCCGACCAATTGCTTCGTCCCCCTGCATCGCGGCGTTCACGTGGACGTGTGCGAGTGGGTACTGGTAGCCCGGACGGGGTCGGTCACGGAGATACTCCCAGCGCAAGAGCCACGACTTCGCCGAGGCGTCCCGTTGGAGTCGGTAGGTGTGCGACTCGGTCTGGCAGTGGCCATCGATGACAACGATGGTCTGCCGAATGAAGAGCAGAAGGGATGTCCCAAAGAGATCGAAGGACCGTGCTTGTTCGTCGACGAAGCGCGTGATCTCGAATGCGTCGTCGTCGTACGGAAGCGCGATCAACGAAAGACGGCCATCGGTAACCGTCGCGTTCAGGACGGCGTTGAGGTGATCGACGAACGCTTGGGCAGCGTTACGAGGTGACGGAGTGCCCGTTCTGACCAATCCGTAGCAGTCCGACTAGTTCACTCACCGCAGGATCAGCGTCGTCGAGGTCACCTGCTGAATAGGCATTGCGAAACTCATCGGCCGACATGCCAAGCGCCCGCTCGACCTCCCGCTCGACATAGGCCTCATATTCCGCCGCCGTCATATCGACGATCGGCGTCCCAGCCGTTGTTTCGCTCAGAACCATGCTCTCACAATGCTACGCCGATCGGACGGAAGCGAGCACCAAATCATGCTGGTCCGTGTGAGACTGGGCGGTTTCGATTTCTTTGCTTCCCCAGAGCTACCCGCTTCGTGGGGACGGAATGAACGTCGCCGGTCCCCGATGTTGCCTTCTGAACGAGCGACGATTGAACGCCTCAGACCGTCGGGCGCTCTAGCCGCGACTCGCGTGGATCAAGGCCCATCAAGAACGCCGCAAGCTCGGACGCAACAGGATCGTCGCTCGCGGCTCGACGATGACCGCTTCTGTAAATCTCGGTGAAGACGGCATTCGAGCGAACCAGTAAGGCCTTTGCCCGTCAGGCAAGGCCTTGGCCCGTCAGGCCTGACTTCTTGCCGTCATCGACGTTGTCCTGGCCGACCCAGTTGCGCGGGGTCTGGTCGCTGATCCTGAGATCCTAGAGATCTAAGCGATCGTTTAGCCTCAACACTCGACGGGTCGTACCGCCTCGGCCTTGAGCTCCGGGCGGCTAGGGGAATCGTGTTGTTGGCACTGACGCTCTTTCGCGAGCCCTCCGGACCTAGCGGTGTCGCACGAAAGCGGGGCAGCTCCAGATCTTGTGGTCTTCGACCTGCAGAGTCGCTACTGCTTGCGCACCTGTTCGCAGGTGTTGTCCCAATTGTCGTCACCGCCGGGCGGCACGTCGACATAGCAGTAGTCGTTCTCTTGGGCACCGCCGTAGGCATTGTCGGTACCAGAGTCACCCCAGACCTTGACGATGTCGGAAACGCCCTCTCCACCTCGCCCATTCTCTCCGTTGCCGCTTTCGACCTCGATGTAGTCGGTAGCGCCACCGTCTCCCTGAACGTTGTCTTGACCGCCGGGGCTCAAGGGCACGATCAGGACCGCAAGCCGTGCAGGACGGGCGATCCACGGTGTGATCCATAGGCCGGGCGGAACGAGGCGGGTAGAGAAGCGCACCTCCGGGCGATGTCTACCTAGCCCTAGGTGCTCCAATCGCGTCGGCATCTCAGATCGGTCCAACCGATCGCTAGTGCCCGGTGATCCGAGCGAGCGCGTTCAATCCGAGCGAGCGGCATTCACGTCGCGATCGATCGCCCACCAACTTTCGCTTAGGCCTCCTCGCTGTTCGTTGCCAAACGCACTTGCTGGGAAAACCGTCGTAGCAGTTAGACGAATGAGAGCTAGTGGCGAGGTCCGCGAGGTCGTCGTTGATCCCCGTCGCCATAGGGATCGTCGTCGTTCAACCCACTTCTCGTCTGCCGGAAGGGCTGTTCCCTGCCCCATCCGGCAGAAGCCGAGATCGTTCACCCGGGGCTGACAGAGCCAGCACGCTCGGGGCGGCGAAGGTTTCTGATCCGGCTAGAACATTTGTCCACAAGCTTGTTTCTGGGCGGAGACTGGGGCACCATCGGCGGACCTGCCACCCCTGACAAAGGAAGATGATGCTTCGCCGTTGCCTGACTCTGGCCGCC
>JADFCZ010000141.1 GCA_018263295.1 Conexibacter sp. | reverse complement strand
TGTCGGGTTGTCACCAGAGGGCGTCCTGGTGCTCCATTACGCCGATTCCCTCGGCCAGGTCGATGCCGTCGAGCGATCCGCTGAACCGGCCGAACGGCTGGCGGTAGCTGTACTTGACGACGACGCGATTCTCCTCCGCGCGGCGCTCGGCGTCGGCGTCGAATCCGAGGCGGGCGCCGCCGGGGAACTCGACCGCGTCGAGGCCGTCGAAGCTGACGGGGCCGGGCTCGCGGGCGACTTCCTCGCCCTCGACCCAGATCGCCCGCTCGCTGCAGCTCGCCGGGTCGTTGACGCCCTCGACGAGGTTCCAGGCGACGTGGCGGCCGTCGGCGCCAGTCCCGACCCCCGCGGACCAGTTCCAGACGGTGTGGCGCGGGTGGTAGCCCGCCGACTCGTCCTCGATCCCGCGCAGCGACTCGCGGATCCTCCCGCGCTCGCCGAGATCGAGGTCGAGCTCGATCCACGAGGGGCGCTTCCGGGTCCAGACGTAGCCGCCGGCGCCGTTGGGACAAACCGCCTCGGCCCAGGCGCCGCACTCCGCGAACGAAAGCTTGCCGGTCGCATCGCGGGCGTCGATCTTCGTCCGCAGGCCGTCGCCGGCCGAGCCCAGCTCCCAGGCATCGTGGCCGCCGCCGCGCTCGGTCCAGACCTCGCCGCGCTGCCCGGGCAGCAGCTGCTTGGTGTGCTCGATCACCTCGCCGCTCTCACGGTCGAGGACGGCCCAGAACGTCTGCCCCAGCGGCCCGATCCTGACGCTCGCGGCGCAGAGCATCACCCGCTCGCCGAAGGCGCCGACGTAGCGCCAGCGCTTCCGCCATGTGCCCGCGAACCGCATCGGCATCGACCCGGGCGGCAACGGCAACTCCGGCCGCTCACCGGCGGGCTCGCGCCACGGGAGCGCCTCGAGGGTGCGCGTCAGGTCCTTGGCCACGGACGAACCCTAGTCGGCCCTCGGGTTGCGCCGCCGACGCGACGCCCGCGCGCTACTCGATCGTCGCGATCGGGTCGCCGGCGTTGATCGACGCGCCGACCTCGGCCACGAGCGACGTGACCTTGCCCGCCTTGTGGGCGGTGATCTCGTTCTCCATCTTCATCGCCTCGATGACGACGAGCAGAGCGCCTTCCTCGACCTCGTCGCCCTCGGCGACCTCGACCTTGAAGATGCTGCCCTGGAGCGGCGCGACGACGTCGTTGCCGGAGGCGGCGGCACCGCCCGCCTTGCGCTCCCGCTTCGGCGGCCGCTTGCCGGTGGGCGCCGCGGCTCCGTTGCCGCCGAGCCCGGCGCCGATGACCTTGACCGGATAGAGCCGGCCGCCGACCTCGACCTTGTACTGGCGCTCGGTCGTCTCCTCGTCCTCGCCCTCGGGGGCGGCGGCGGGATCGCCGGCCGGCAGGTTCTTGATCCAGTCCTTGTCCTCGAGCAGGTCGCGGCAGGTCTCGCCCTTCGCCCACTGCTCGGTCGCGAGGATCGTCTCGTGGAAGGGGATCAGCGTGGTCAGTCCCTCGATCTTGTACTCGCCGAGCGCCCGGATCATCCGTCGCGTCGCGTGCTCGCGGTCGACGTCCCAGGTGATCAGCTTCGCGACCATCGGGTCGTAGAGCGGAGTGACCTCTCCCCCGGCCTCGAGGCCGGAGTCGACGCGGACACCGGGGCCGGAGGGCTCGAGGTAGTCGCCGACCTTGCCGGGCGCCGGAGCGAACTTCTTGTGGGCGGCCTCGGCGTTGATCCGGCACTCGATCGCGTGGCCGCGCATCTCCATCTCGTCCTGTGAGATCGAGAGCGGCTCACCGGCGGCGATCCGGATCTGCTCGCGGACGATGTCGATGCCGGTGACCATCTCGGTCACGCAGTGCTCGACCTGAACGCGGGTGTTCATCTCGAGGAAGAAGTAGTCCTCGCCGACCTGCATGCCCTCGACGGTGCCGGCGCCCCGGTAGTCGACCGCCTCGGCGGCGTCGGTGGCGATCTTGCCGATCCGCTCGCGCATCTCCTCGTCGACGTGCGGTGCGGGAGCCTCCTCGATCAGCTTCTGGTGGCGGCGCTGGATCGAGCAGTCGCGCTCGCCGAGGTGGATGACGCTCCCGTGGCCGTCGGCGAGGACCTGGACCTCGACGTGGCGGGGATCCTCGAGGTAGCGCTCGAGGTAGACGGTGTCGTCGCCGAAGAACTTCTCGCCCTCGCGGGCGGCGCCCTCGAAGGCGTCGGCGAGGTCATCGGGCGTCAGCGCGACGCGGAAGCCCTTGCCGCCGCCGCCGCCCGCGGCCTTGCAGGCGATCGGAAAGCCGATGTCGGCGGCCAGCTTCGCGGCGTCCTCGACGGTCTCGGAGGGCTCGGTGGCGCCTGGGACGATCGGCACCCCGGCCTTCTGCATGATCTCGCGGGCACGGGTCTTCGAGCCCATCGCGTCGATCGCCTTGGCCGGCGGGCCGATCCAGGTGATGTCGGTTTCGCCGATCGCCCGCGCGAACGGGGCGTTCTCGGCGAGGAACCCGTAGCCGGGGTGGATCGCCTCGGTGCCGGACTCGGCGGCGACCGCGAGGATCTTCTCGATGTTGAGGTAGCTCTCGGCGGGGACGGCGGGACCGAGCAGGTAGGCCTCGTCAGCCTCGCGGACGTGGCGGGCATCGCGGTCGGCCTCGGAGTAGACGGCGACGGCGCCGATGCCCATCTCCTTGAGCGTGCGGATGATGCGGATCGCGATCTCGCCGCGGTTTGCGATCAGGACTTTCTCGAACATGCGGCGGCTGAGGATAGTTGACCCGGGCGGAATGCTCCGCTTCGCGTCCGCTTCCGCCCGCCTGCGGGTCGGGCACTATCGGCGCGCGAGACGGCTCAGATTCAGCCGTCAGCCCTTAGGCTCGTCCCCAGGCCAGAATCCCGTCGCTCGCTCGAAGCCGACGGCGCCGCCGCGGCGGACGAGGGCCTGCACGACCTTGACGATCACGCCGCTGGCCGCCGCCGAGATCAGGACCTCGGTCCAGGTCGCGTCGCGGTCGTCGGGATCGGAGGGGTCCTCGTCGGTGAAGGCCGTCCAGATCCGCTCGAACACCTTCTTGCTGAGGATGCCCGCGAGCAGGCCGACGACGATGGCGAATGGCTTGTAGATCAGCTTCATCGGACTCCGTTCAGGCGGCTTCGAGAACCGCTTCCTGCTCGCCGGATACCCAGATCACCTGGTCTCTACCGGGGCCGACCCCGACGATCGTGATCGGCACGCCGATGAAGTCGGCGATGTAGTCGAGGTAGTCGCGGGCGGCCTGCGGCAGATCCTCGAGGCTGCGGGCGCCGGTGATGTCCTCGTCCCAGCCCGGCAGCTCCTCGTACTCGGCCCGGGCGCGATGGAGGACCGACTGGTGGTAAGGGAACTGGTCGAAGGTGGCGCCCTCGGGGTGGCGGTAGCGGACGGCGACGCCGATCGGCCCGATCCCCGTCAGTACGTCCAGCTTGGTGATGACGAGGCCGGTCATCCCGTTGAGCCGCGCCGCGTAGCGCAGAGCGACGAGGTCGAGCCAGCCGCAGCGGCGCGGACGGCCGGTGGTGGTCCCGAACTCGCCGCCGTTCTCGCGCAGGCGCTCGCCGGTCTCGTCCTCGAGCTCGCTCGGGAACGGCCCCGACCCGACCCGGGTCGTATAGGCCTTGGTGATCCCCCAGACGTCGTCGATGTCGGTCGGTCCGACTCCGGCGCCGATGCAGGCGGCACCCGCGATCGGGTTCGAGGACGTGACGAAGGGATAGGTGCCGTGGTCGAGGTCGAGCAGCGCGCCCTGGGCGCCCTCGAACAGGACCGAGCGGCCGGCGTCGAGCTCGTCCCAGCAGAGCCGCGCGGTGTCGGCGATGTAGTGCTCGAGCCGGTGGCCGTAGGTGACGTACTCCTCGGTCATCGAGTGGAGGTCGAGATCGGGGTCCTTGGCGTGCGGGCGCAGGAGCTGCCGCTTCGGTTCCATCGCGGCCATGATCTTCTTCCGCAGGATCTTCTCGTCGAGCAGGTCCTGGACCCTGATCCCCAGCCGGGCCGACTTGTCGGCGTAGCAGGGGCCGATCCCGCGTTTGGTGGTGCCGATCATGCTCGACCCGAGGCGCGCCTCGCCCGCGGTGTCGAGGAGCACGTGGTAGGGCATGATCATGTGGGCGTTGGCGGAGATCCGCAGGTTCGCCGCGGGTACGCCGCGCCGCTTCAGTCCCTCGATCTCCTCGGTGAGGATCTTCGGGTCGATGACGACGCCGTTGCCGATCGCGCAGAGCGTCCCCTCGTGGAGGATCCCGGACGGGATCAGGTGGAGCTTGAACTCCTCGTCGCCGCGGACGATCGTGTGACCGGCGTTGTTGCCGCCCTGGAAGCGAACGACGACGTCCGCCCGCTCGGCGAGCAGGTCGGTCACCTTTCCCTTTCCCTCGTCGCCCCACTGGGCGCCGACGATCACCAATCCCGGCATGTCGAGGCGATTATGAAGGTTGGGCGGGGCCCGTACCCGGCGCCATCTCGACCCGGCGGTCCTGGCCGAACAGGGGCAACGGGTTGCCTTCGCACATCTCGACCAATCGCGAGACCGTCCGCGAGCCGACCTGCTCGGTCAGCTCGGGCTCCTCGAGGTTGGTCGTGAAGACGATCGAGCGCTCGTCGTTGTAGCGGCGGTCGACGATCGCATAGAGCTGCTCGAGCACCCAATCGGTGCTGCGTTCGGCGCCGAGGTCGTCGAGGTGGAGGAGGTCGACGTTGACGAGGCGGTCGAAGAAGGCGAGGTAGCCGTCCTCGCCGCCCTCGGCGTCGAACGTCTGCCGGATCCGGGCCAGCAGCGCCGGCGTCGAGTAGATCGCAACCGTGCGTCCTGCGTCGATCGCCGCCTTCGAGGCGAGCATCGCCAGCGTCGTCTTGCCGGTCCCCGGCCCACCCATCAGCCAGAGCCCGTGACCCGCGTCGAGCTGCTCGCCGATCGTCTCGCAGTAGCGCCGGACCGCGCCGACCGTCGCGCTCAATCCCGGCTGCCGCGCCATGTCGGAGACCGGCGGGCGGTCGAAGGACACGCCCCGGTAGCGCTTCGGCAGCGAGCTCTTCAGCCCGCTCGAGCGCGCCCGCTCGATCCGCCGTTGCCGGCACTCGCAGGGCCGCGCCGTGTCCTCCTCGTCGATCAGCCAGCCGGAGCCGTCGCAGACGCCGAGCGGGCAGGTCGCCCGCGCGGTTACGTCCCCTCCCGGGTCGGGCACGGCAACCGGGCCGCCCGCTCCCGCGACCCCGCCGCGCGGCAGCACCGAACCGAGCGGGTCGCGGTCGGCCGGCTCCTCCGGCAGCGCCGCCCGCAGGCCCCCGAGCGGACCGCGCTTCGGCTCCCCCGCGCTCACGCGGCCTCACCGGGCTCGACCTCGGGAGCTCCGGCGTAGGCGGCCGAGCTCGCGAGGTTCGCGAACTTCGGAAACTGGTCCTGGAAGGCGAGCGGCACGGTCCCGATCGGGCCGTTGCGGTGCTTGGCGATGATCAGGTCGGCCTCGCCGGGACGCTCGCTCTCGTGGTTGTAGTACTCGTCGCGGTAGATGAACGAGACGATGTCGGCGTCCTGCTCGATCGATCCGGACTCGCGGAGGTCGCTGAGGATCGGCACCTTGTCCGGCCGCTGCTCGGGCGCACGCGAGAGCTGCGAGATCCCGATCACCGGCACCTCGAGCTCGCGGGCGAGGATCTTCAGCCCGCGGCTCATCTGCCCGACCTGCTCGACCCGGTTGGCGCGCGGGTCGTCGCTGCGCATCAGCTGGATGTAGTCGACGATCACCAGGCCGAGGCCGCCCTGCTGGGAGTGCAGGCGGCGGCACTTCGCCCGCAGGTCGAGCAGGCTGAGGTCGGAGGAGTCGTCGATGAAGAGCGGCGTCTCGGCGAGCTCGTTGCACGCCTTCAGGACCTTGTTCCAGTCCTTGTGGACGTTGCCCTTGCGGAGCCGGTCGGAGGGGATCCGCGCCCGCGACGCGATGAAGCGGTGGGCGAGCTCGGTCTCGGACATCTCGAGCGAGAAGAAGGCGACGGGCCGCTTCGTCTTCCAGGCGACGTTCTCGGCGATGTTGCAGACGAGGCTCGACTTGCCCATCGCCGGGCGGGCGGCGAGGACGATCAGGTTGCCGGGCTGGAATCCGCCGGTGATCTCGTCGAGCTTCTTGAAGCCCGACGGGGTCCCGGTCATCTGCGTCTCGCCGCTCGCGAGCTTGTCGAGCTTGTTCAGCTCGACGTCGAGGATCGCCTCGAGCGAGCTGAAGTCGCCGGCCTGCTCGGCGCGGGCGACGTTGAACAGCAGCACCTCGGCCTGCTCGACGAGGTCCTGGGGCTCGCCCTCGCGCCCCTGGACCGACTGCTGGATCCGCTGAGCGGCGCCGAGCAGGCGGCGCAGCATCGAGTTCTGCTTGACGATCTGCGCGTAGTGGCCGGCGTTGCCGGGGACCGGAGTCGCGGCCGCGAGCGTGTTGATGACCTCCTGCCCGCCGACCTCCTCGAGCTTGCCCTGGCCGCGCAGCAGCTCGGCGACGGTGAGCGCGTCGACCGGCTCGTTGCGTTCGTAGAGGTCGTGGATCGCGCCGTAGATGGTCGCGTGGCGGCCGCGGTAGAAGTCTTCGGCCCGCAGGCGGGCCTCGCCCATCACCGGGTCGATGGCCGCCTCGGAGACCATCATCGCGCCGAGGACCGACTCCTCCGCTTCGAGGTTGTGAGGCTGCAGCAGCGGGGCCGGGCCGCCGCTCGCCTCGCCGTCGATCATGCCGATTCCGCTCGCTTCCATCGCCACTCCGAGACAAGCACACGCGGCGGCGTGACGCGATCGCAGAAGGGCCTATTTACGGGAAAGAGACGGAGCCGTGCGGCAATCGGCGCAGACCGCGCGGTTCGGCGCGCAACGAGTCTCCCGGCGCCGGGGACCGACCGTTCGGGAGGGCGCTCAGCGCTGCTCGGCGACGATCGTCTTGACCGAGGCCGTGGCGCCGCCCGGCACCTCGATCTCGACCATGTAGGTGCCGACCTCGCGGATGCCCTCCTCGAGGCGGATCCGCTTGCGGTCGATCTTCAGCCCACGCGCCTCCTGGATCGCCTGGGCGATCTCCTTCGAGGTGACGGAGCCGAACAGGCGCCCGTCCTCGCCGGCGCGATGGGTGATCGTCAGCACGGTCTTCGAGAGCAGCGCGGCCGTCTCGCCCGCCCGCTCGAGGGCCTCTCGGGCCGCCCGGTCGGCGGCCTCGCGGCGGCGCTGGGCCTCCTCGAGGGCGCCCTTGGTCGCCGGCTGCGCCAGCTTCCGGGGCACGAGGTAGTTGCGCAGGTAGCCGGGCGAGACCTCGATCGCGTCCCCGGCGTCGCCGAGCCCCTCGACCTCCTTGAGCAGGATCGCCTGAGCCATCGGGCCTAGCGGTCGCCGACGTAAGGCAGCAGCGCCACCTCACGCGCCCGCTTCACGGCCAGCGCGAGCTGCTGCTGGTGGCGGCGGGAAAGACCGGTGACGCGGCGCGAGCGGATCTTGCCGCGGTCGGAGATGAATCGGCGGATCAGCGTCAGATCCTTGTAGTCGATGTTGTCGACCGGGATCCGGGTGTACTTGCGGGGACGGTTGCGATCGAGGCCGCGACGGCCGCCGCGACGCGGTGGTGCGGTGGCGGCCATCAGCGCGTCGTCCCGGTGTTGTCGGAAGTCTGGTTCATCGGCGGCGGTGGATTGTAGGGACCGCGGTGATCCCGCGCTTGCAGGAGGCCGGCGAGCACCGGAGCCGTCGGATCAGGGAAGAGGCCGGCGCCGCGGCCTTCGGCCGCAAGCCGGCCGATGACGCCGAGCCGGCGGCTCCGGTGCCGCCGGGGCGCCCGGCGGTGCGGCATCGGTGCCGCACCGCGCTTTCCGTGGCGCCCGACCAGGCTTAGAACGGGATGTCGTCGTCCGCGCCGCCGCCGCTGGGGGCGCCGACGGGATCGCCGAAGTCGGAGGTGTCGGCAGGGACGTCGGAGCTCGCGAAGCCCTGGTTCGGCTGCGCCTGCTGCTGCTGGCCGCCGCCGCCCTGGTTGTCGTCCCCGCGACCGCCGAGGAACTGGACCACGTTGGCGACGATCTCGACCTTCGAGCGCTTGCCGCCGCCGTTCTTGTCCTCCCACGAGCTCCAGCGCAGACGACCGTCGACCGCGACCGGGCGGCCCTTCGACAGGTACTGCGCGCAGTTCTCGCCCTGGGATCCGAAGACGACGACGTTGAAGAAGTTCGGCTCCTCGATCCACTGATCGGTCGCGTTGTCCTTGCGGCGGTGGTTGACCGCGACGCCGAGCTCGCAGACCGCCATCCCGCTCGGCAGCGACCGTAGGTCGGGATCCCTCGTCAGATTGCCGGTGATCGTGACCCGGTTGATGTTCGCCACTTCTCGTGCTCCTCCTGAATCGCTTAAGTCCTCACCGAGTCTAGGCAACCCCGCACGCGGGAAATCCGCCCCGGGCCGAAGAAGCCGGAACCAGCGGGGAAAGCGGCGGGCCGGAGCGCTATTCGGAGTCGGCGCCGGCCGCAGCGGCGGCGGGCTCGGAGCTGCCGCGATCGCCCGCGGAGTCGTCGTCGTAACGCGGGCGGCGCGGGCCGCGGCCGCCTTCGCGACGACCCCCGCGCTCGTCCTCGTCGCGGCGCATGATCTGCTCCGTGTCCGGAGGCACGATCGTGGGCGAGTCGGGCTCGGTCTTGAAGATCCGGAAGCGGAGGACGCCGTCGGTGATCTTCAGCGAGTGGTCGAAGTCGTCGAGCAGATCCTTGCCGGCGCTGAACTTGAAGAACCGGTAGTCGGCCGACTCGCGCTTCTCGATCTCGTAGGCCATCTTGCGCAGGCCCCAGTTGGCCTCGTGCAGGAGCTCGCCGTTCGACTCGATCTTCGACTTGACGTCGGTGGCGACCTTGTCGCGCTGCTCGTCCCCGGACTCCGGGTCGAGCATCAGGATCATCTCGTAAGTGAGGTTGGCCATGAGCGGCGGAGGACTATAGCGGGGTTCAGGCCGGGGGCGAAGGCCATCCCCGCGGGGTTGAGGGGGCATGGCGGGCATGAGCGTCAGCTGGCGGCACGCGGCACGGGCCGCCGCCACGGCGGTGGCGGCGATCGCGGCCATCGCCCTGCTTCCCACCCTGCTCCGGACCCCGGACCCGCCGCCGCTCGATCCCGATGTCGGGCTGACCGGCCTCGCCGAGGGAGCGGAGCCGCTCCCGGCGCCGGAACGGAGGCCGCGGGACCGGGAGGCCGCGCGGCGGCCCGAGAGGAAGGGGCGGAAGCACGAGGGCGAACGGAAACGGGCGGAGGCACCGAAGGAGGCCCACCGGGATCGCGACGTCAAGACTGCGCCGGAGCCGGAGCGCTCTCCCTCCCCGGCTCCGGCGCCTCCGCCCGCCCAGCCGCCGCCGGTGACGACGACCGCCTCCGCCCCGCCGGACGCCGCTCCGCCCGCCGCCGCCCCGGCGCCGCAACCGGCGCCGGAGCCGTCGGGCCCTCCTCCCGGCGTCCAGCAGTTCGGACCCTGAGCCGGCGCAATTGATCGGGATTGAGGTTGCTGTGCAGCCCGAATCCCGATCAGTACCGCCCGCCGAGCTCCGCCCCGGGCCCGCCGGGCGATTTCGTTCTGGCGGCGGGTGGCGGGCGGAGGGCTCCCACCGGGGCGAGCAATGCCGGTGGCGCAGCCCCGGTGGGACACCCCCCGCCAGGACCCGCCGCGCAAAGCAGTCCGCCGGGACCGCCGGGCGAAACCGTCCCTCCGGCGGCGGCCGCGCTACCCCCCGCGCTTGGCCGTGATGTCCGCGAGCTGGTCGTCGACCCAGTCGCCCGGGTCGCGGCCGTCGACGATGTCGCGGAGCTTGTCGGCGCGCTCGCGCCGCTCGATGAAGTCCATGCTGAGGGCGCGGTAGATCGCCTCGGCCTGCTCCTCGATGTCGAAGGGGTTGACGCTGAGTGCGCACTCGCCGAGCTCCTCGTGGGCGCCGGTGTTCTCGGAGAGCATGAGGACGCCGTCGCGGGTGTTGACCGCCGGCGCCTCCTTCGCGACGAGGTTCATGCCGTCGAAGAGGGAGTTGACCATCAGCAGGTCGAAGTGCTTGTAGCGGGCGACCGCCTCGTGGAAGTTCTCGTAGATCCGGAGGTCGATCGGCATCCAGTCGGTCGTGCCGTGGCGATGGTTGACGACGGCGACGAGCGCCTCGATCCGCTCCAGGTACTCCTGGTACTCGGCGACGTCCTGCCGCGACGGCTGCAGGTGGGCGATGAACGTCACCCGCTCGTGGAACTCGGGGTGGTCGGCCAGGAACTGGTCGAAGGCCGTGAAGCCGCGCAAGACGTTCTTGGAGAG
>JADFCZ010000140.1 GCA_018263295.1 Conexibacter sp. | reverse complement strand
CCGCGATGGACCTCGATCTCGAAGCGGTCGACTACGCGCTGATCGAGGGGCACGAGCTCGAGCTCGGGACGGTGCAGAAGCTGCTCTCGCGCCTGTCGTCGCTGCCGATCGCCGAGCGCCGGGCGCTGCGGGGCGTCGACCCCGACCGGGCGCCGACGATCGTCGCCGGCGTGATCATCCTGATCAAGGTCATGCGCGCGTTCGCGCTCCAGCGGATCACCGTCTCCGAGCGCGACATTCTCTTCGGCGCCGCACAGCGGGCGGCCGAGCGCCACGCCTCGGCCGCCGGCTGAGCTGACCACGTCGCCGGCGACCTGCGCGTCGCAACCGCGACTGCCGGGTATGGACGGGGCATGGACGATCACACGACCACACCTGAGAGCCTGCCGCCGCTGGAGTTGCGCCGGCTTCGGGACCTCGATCTCTCCGAGCCTCCCGCCGAGGGCATGGCCGCCCACGTCGCTTCGGCGTCCGGGGTCGTCCGTCGCGGCGACTTCGTCTACGTGATCGGCGACGACATGCTGCAGCTGGCGGTTTACGAGATCGCCGCGAACGAGCCGGGCAGACTGCTGCCGGTGCTGTCCGGTGACCTCGCCGGCAGCGCGAAGCAGCGCTCCGACCGCAAGCCCGACCTCGAGGCGCTGACCGCCCTCCCTCCCGTCGAGGGCGAGCCGCACGGCGGGCTGCTGGGCCTCGGCTCAGGTTCGCGCCGGGAGCGGGACCGCGGCTTCTTCTGGTCGTTTGCGGCCGACGGCTCGCTCCACGGAGAACCGCGCACGATCGACTTCCATCCCGTCTACGACCTGCTCCGGTCCGAACTCGAAGGCGAGATCAACATCGAGGGAGCGGCTGTATTCGAACAGCGGCTCTGGTTGTTCCATCGCGCCAATCGGGGCGACGGACTCAACGCCGTCGCCGAGTTCGAGCTCACCGACCTGTCCCGGACCCTCGCCGAGGACCAGATCGTCGATCGCGGCGAGCTTCGCTCGCTTCGCGCCTACGACCTCGGCGAGATCGACGGCGTGCGGGTCTGCTTCTCCGATGCGACGACGCTGACCAGCGAGCTGATCTGTTTCACGGCGTCCGCGGAGAACTCCGACGACGGCAGCATCCGCGGATCGGTCGTCGGAACCATCGATGCCGGGGGTGAGGTCCATCGCCTGCGGACGATCGATTCACGCTGGAAGGTCGAGGGCCTCGACGCGACCCTCGACACCGGGGTGATCAGCTTCCTGTTCGTCTGTGACCAGGACGATCCGGATGTCGCCTCGCCGCTGTTGAGCGCGACGATGCCCGTCGAGTCGCGCTTCGACGGATCCTGACCTGCCGCTGAGCACTCAGGGAGCGAGGCGGCTCCAGCGCCAGGACGTCTCGGCCTCACGCTCGTAGCGGAAGCGGTCGTGGAGGCGACCGACCTGGCCCTGCCAGAACTCGATCTGCTCGGGGACGACCCTGTAGCCGCCCCAGTGCGGCGGCCGCGGCACGTCCTCGCCCGGCCACCGCTCCTCGGCCTCGGCGACCCGCCGCTCGAGCTCGTCGCGGCCGTCGAGCGGCCGGCTCTGCGGGCTCGCCCAGGCGCCGATCCGGCTCTCGCGCGGCCGGGTCGCGAAGTACTCGTCGGACTCCTCCTGCCCCAGCCGCTCGACCGGGCCTCGGATCCGGACCTGGCGGTCGAGCTCGCGCCAGTAGAAGACCATCGCGGCGACCGGCCGCGCGCCGAGTTGCTCGCCCTTGGCCGACTGCTCGTTGGTGAAGAAGCGAAACCCACGCTCGTCGAAGTCCTTGAGGAGCACCATTCGCGCGTCCGGCGCGCCGTCGGCATCGACGGTGGCGACGCAGACCGACTCCGCCAGCGGGACCTCCGCGACCGCCCGCTCGTACCAGGCCGAGAACAGCGCGATCGGGTCGTCGAGCAGATCCGCCTCGCCGAACGGAGGCATGTCGGGTCGCGGCTTCGACATCCGGCGGGACTCTACGGCGTGCCGGTAATCTGGCCGCCGTGGGAACCATCGCAGGGAGCTGGACCGTGGAGATCGAGGCCGCGCTGGAGCGCGTCTGGACCGTCGCCGCCGACGTGCCGGCCTCGCCCGCGTGGCAGCCGGCGCTGGAGGAGGTCGAGACGCTCGAGACCGACGAAGAGGGCCGCGCAACGCTGGTCGACACCTCCTCCGATGCGGTCGTGCGCAAGACCAAGCAGCAGCTCCGGTTCAGCTACGGGGAGCCCACCGCGATGAGCTGGGTTCAGATCAAGGGGGACGTCAAGTCGCTCGAGGGCTCGTGGGAGTTCGTCGAGCTCGCCGCCGAGCGGACCCAGGCGACCTTCGCCCTCGCCGTCGATCCCGGCCGGGTGCTCGGGATGCTCCTCCGCGGCCCGGTCGAGGGCCGGGTCAAGGAGTTCCTGACCAAGGGCGCGGCGGAGGGCCTCAAGCAGCACGTCGAGTCCGACGGCTGACCGCGTGAGCGCGGAGGCCGCCGGGCGGAGGTTCACCGACCACCACCGGGTCGGCGCCGCCGACGTCGCCGCCGACGGGGGCGCCCACGTCTTCGCGATCGCTCGCTGGCTGCAGGAGACCGCGTTCGCCGACGGCCTCGACTCGGGCTTCGGCTCCGAGGCCTTCTGGATCATCCGCCGCCTCCGGCTCGAGATCGCCCGGCTCCCGGCCTTCCCCGAGCTGCTTGAGGTGACCACCTGGTGCAGCGGCAAGGCCAAGAGCGTCGCCGAGCGGACCTCGACGATCCGCGGCGACGCCGGCGCGGACGTCACCGCCGAAGCGATCTGGGTCCACGTCGACCCCGCGACCCGCATGCCCTCCCGCCTGCCGGAGGAGTTCGAGCGGATCTACGGCCCGAGCGCGGCCGGCCGCAAGGCCCGAGCATCGCTCCGGCACCCGCCGAGCCGCCCGCGGACGCCGAGCGGCTCGAGTGGTGGTTCGGCGAATCGGCGATCGACCTCGCCGGCCACGTCAGCAACCTCTGGTACTGGCAGCCCGCCGAGGAGTTCCTCGGCCTGCCCGGTGCGCCCGCGGTCGATCACAGGCCGGAACCTGTCGTGCTCGAGGCGGAGTTCCGCTCCGGGATCGGACGCGGCCTCGCGACCGTCCACCGCGCCGGGCGGATGCTCTGGATCAGCGCCCCCGACGGGACCGTCGCCGGGACCCTCGCGGTGGCCGGCGACGAAGAGTGAAGAGTGACCCGGTTCAGGTCCGGGCGCCGCGAACGGTGAACTCGACGCCCACCACCCGCTCGCGCTCGCCGCTCGGCAGCGAGACGTAGACGGCGCCCTCCCGCTCGAGCCGCTCGCGCGGCTCCATCAGGGCGATCCCGTGGAAGCGGTCGTCCTCGTCGAAGAGCCAGACGTGCTCCTCGGGCGTCGGCTCGCGCCGGGCCGAGGGCGCGCCGTCGTACTTCGCGTAGATGACGTCGCTCGCGGCGTCGTAGGTGACGTAGGCGAAGTTGTGGCGGCCGACCCTCAGGCCCATCGCCGGTCCATCGTCGCGGGGGCCTCAGGCAAGGACGGCGCGACGCGGGTAGATGACGTCCGGGTCGGTGAGGACGTTGACGAGAGCTGGCTTGCCGGACGCGAACGCGCGCTCGAGCGCCGGGCGCAGCTCGCCGGGCTCGCGGACGAGCTCGCCGTGGCCGCCGAGCGCCTCGATCACCTGCTCGTAGGGGGTCTCGGGCTGGAGCTCGGCCGCGATCGAGTAGCCGTACAGGTACTCCATCGGGTTCTTCTCGAGCGCCCAGATGCCGTTGTTCCCCATCACGCCGACGATCGGCAGGCCGTGGCGGACCATCGTGTCGAACTCGAGGCCGCTGAAGCCGAATGCGCCGTCCCCGAGCAGCAGGCAGATCTGCCTGCCGGGCTTCGCGCAGGCGGCGCCGATGGCCTGACCGGGGCCGGCCCCGAGGCACCCGAACGGTCCCGGATCCATCCACGTCCCGGGCTCGAAGGTCTCGATGACGCGGCCCGCGTAGGAGACGAAGTCGCCGCCGTCGCCGATCACGATCGCGTCGCGGTCGAGGACCTGGCCGAGCTCCTCGTAGAGCCGCATCGGATGCAGCGGCGAGCGATCGTCGGAGCGGTCGTCCGCCTCCGCCGCGCGCTTCTCGGTCTCGGCTTCGCGGAGGCGCGCGGTCCACTCGGAGCGCTCGCCGGGCTCCGCGGCCTCGGCGAGAGCGGCCAGGGTCGCGGCCACGTCGCCGACGAGGTCGACGTCGGCGACCCGGTTGCGCTCGAGCCGGTTCGGCTCGACGTCAACGCGGATCAGCTTCGCGTCGGCGCCGACCGCGGCGCCGAAGCCGAGCCGGAAGTCGAGCGGGACGCCGATCACGATTGCGACGTCCGCCTCCCCGAGCCCCATGCCGCGGGTGCGGCTGAAGGCGTTCGGGTGGTCGGCGGGAAGGCAGCCGCGTCCCATGCCGTTGAGGAAGACGGGGATGCCGTGGCGCTCGGACAACTCGCGGAGCTGATCCTCGGCGCCGGCCCAGTAGAGGCCGGTGCCGGCCATGATCGCCGGGCGCTCGGCCACGGCGAGTAGCTCGGCGGCGCGTTCGATCCCGTCGGCGGCCGACGCTTCGTGTCCCGGTGCGGACGGGACCTCGGCGTCAGCGTCCATGAAGACGACGTCGAGCGGGTAGTCGAGGTAGGCGGGGCCGGTCGGGGCCGCGGCGGCGACGTCGAACGCGTGCACCGTGGCCTCGGCGATCGCGTTCGGCTCCTTGACCGTCTCGGCCGACTTGACCAGCGGCGTCACGAACGGGAGGTGGTCGATCTCCTGGAGGCTGCCGCTGCCCCAGCGACCCTCGGCCGCACGACCTCCGAGGACGACGATCGGGGTCCCGTTGGCGGCGGCGCTCGCCATCGCGCTGACGCCGTTTGTCACGCCGGGCCCGGCGGTCAGGGCGCAGACGCCGGGGGTTCGCGTCGCCTTGGCCCAGCCCTCCGCGGCGAACGCGGCGGCCTGCTCGTGGCGGACGTCGACGACCTCGATCCCCTCCTCGCGGCAGCCGTCGTAGAGGCTGAAGAGGTGGCCGCCGGACAGGGTGAAGAGATGGGTGACGCCGCGATCGCGAAGGGCCTTGGCGGCGAGCCGGCCGCCGTGCAGCGCGCCGGGGTTCGCGACCCCGTTCTTCGCCTCAGTCTGCTGCCCGGCTGCCACGGACGCGAGCGTACACGGAGCGGACCGCCTCGACCGGGTCCCGCGGGACCCGGTGGCCCTCGCCCGGGGGGGCGTAGAGCCGGACCGGCCGCTCGATCCCCTTGAGCTCGCGCTCGCCGCGCGACTCGAGCTCGACCGCCCCGCCGAGGCGCTCACGGGTCGCCTCGGTCAGCAGGAGATCGTCGCCGGTCTCGCGGGTCACGGCTTCGACCCGGGCGGCGACGTTGACGGCATCGCCGATGACGCTGAAGTTGAGCCGGCCGCCGCCCCCGATCGAGCCGGCGACGACGTTTCCCGTGTTGAGGCCGATGCCGACGCGGAAGCCGCCGCCCTCGCCCTCGTGGTTGACGAGCCGGTCGATCTCGAACGCCGCGCGCAGCGCCCGGTCGGCGTGGTCGGGCACGAGCTGAGGCGCGCCGAACACCGCCATCAGACCGTCGCCCTCGAACTTGTCCACATGGCCGCCGTGACGCGAGATCACCGGGACGACGACCTCGAACAGGTCGTTGAGGCAGGCGACGACCTCCTTCGCCTCGGCCGCCTCGGCGAAGCTCGTGAAGTCCTTGACGTCGCAGAAGAGGATCGAGACCTCGACGAGCTCGCCGCCCTCGTTGAAGCCCTCGCTGAGGATGTGCTCGGCGACGTCCTGGTCGAGATAGGTGCCGAACGCGTCGCGGATCCGCTCCCGCTCGCGGAGGCCCTCGACCATCTGGTTGAACGAGGCGGCCAGCTCGCCGAGCTCGTCGGCGGTGGTGATCGGGACCGCCACGTCGAAATCACCCTCGGCGACGACGTCGGTCGCCCGCTTCAGGTCCGCGAGCGGTCCGAGGATCGACCGCGAAAGGAGGATCGTCAGCTCGAGCGAGATCGTCGTGGCGACCGCGATCGCGACGAGCACCGAAACCCCGAGGCTGTCGGCGCCGGCGATCGCCGCCACGACGACGCCGGTGATGACGTTGATCATCGGCAGCGCGGTCAGCAGACGCCAGCGCAGCGGCAGCGCGTCGATCCGGGTCTCGACCCGCGGGGAGACCGCGCGGTTGATGTCGATCAGGATCGGTCGCATCCCCGCCTCGATCGTCAGGTGGTGGAGGATCGCCCCGTAGCCGACCGCGACGGTCCCGGCGATGACGAGCGGGAAGAAGTCGAGCCACGAGAGGTCGAGGATCAGGACCGCGGCGATGCTCGACGGCACGACCACGGAGGTGATCGGCCAGAACAGCTCGTCGCGGACGAGCGAGAGCGGCAGCCCGACCGCGGCCCCCCAGGCGCTCTCGGTCGCATCCTCGTCACGCCGGCCGTCGATCCAGGCGGAGATCGGCCGGAGCCGCGGGAAGATCCTGATCAGCCCCCAGGCCAGGGCCACCCCGGTCAGTGCCAGGGCGAAGGCCAGCAGGTAGAGGAAGTTCGTGAACGAGGCGTCGTAGTAGGCGGCCAGCAGAGCGACGGTGCCGGCCGTGACGAGGAACCCCGCCTGGAGCTCGAGCGTGACGAACACCCTCGGATAACGCGAGCCGAGCCTGCCGTAGAGCCACTCGAAGGGTGCATGGAGCACGACCCGATTGTCCCGAAGCGGCGCCGATCAGGGTGTGCGGTGCCCGGGTCCGGGCCGGCGGTGGCAGGATTTCCGCGCCCGCCGGCAGGCACCGGGCCGGTTTCCGCGAACCAAGCACCCGTGATCTCCGACCTCTGGGACCGCATCAGCTTCGCCGCCGAGGGCCTCTGGCTCCGGGTGACCGACGCATTCGACGCCCTCCGGTACCGCCCGTGGGGCCTGCCTGTAGCCGGCGTCGTCCTCGCGGCCGTCGTCGTCGCGATCGTCCTGCTCGCCGGCGGCGGCTCGGGCGAATCCGGCGACGGATCAGGATCGACGGTCGCGCCGCTGTCGGAGGCCGCGCCGCCCTCGGTCATCAACGATCCCCAGTTCGTCGAGGAGAAGGGCTTCTCGATCGCGCTGCCCGACACCTGGAAGCAGACCAAACCGCCGGAGGGAGCGAGCTTCGCCGCCGTCTCCGACGACGGCCTCGGCGAGGCGACCCTCTGGGTCGACCGCGACCCGAAGCTGAGCTTCGACGACTTCATCGACCAGTCCCTCGCCGGACTCGACGGGCTAGGCGACGACGCCCGCGTCACCGACCGGGTCAAGGGCCCCACCCCTGAGACCTCGATCGCCGTCCTCGAGGCCGACGTCCCGGTCGACGGCGGCGTCGCCGGCCCCTATCGCGTCACCCTCCGCGCCGCCGGCCCCTACCGCTACTACCTGGCGACCTCGATCGGCGCCGGCGCCCCACCGCGCCTGGTGGCCGACGCGGAGTTGCTCAGTACGAGCTTCCGCCCCCAGGTGGAGGTCGAGGAGAAGTAGACACCTCCGGCGGAATGCTCCGCTTCGCGTCCGCTTCCGCCGGCCGGCAAGGCGGTAGGGGACGGGAAGACACATGTGTCGACGCCAGCCGGGGAGGTCCGATGCGGACCATCTTCGGCTGGGAGACACACACATGTCATCCCGTCCAGTTCACCGGCAGGCCGGGGAGACCGGACGCGAAGCGGAGGATCTCCCCGGAGTTATCTCCTACAGGTGCAGGTCCTCGTAGAGGCTCGGCATCGCGCCCTCGTCGCGGATCACGTGCGTCACCGCGTTGATCAGCGCGAGGTGGGTGAACGCCTGGGGGAAGTTGCCGAGGTGGCGGCCCGACGCCGACTCCAGCTCCTCGGCGTAGAGGCCGAGCGGGCTGGCGTCCTTCAGTAGCCGCTCGCAGAGCTCGCGGCCCCGCTTGCGCTCGCCGATCTCGAGCAGCGCGGAGACGAGCCAGAAGGAGCAGATCAGGAACGTCCCCTCCTCTCCCTCGAGCCCGTCGTCGGTCTCGTCGGTCCGGTAGCGGAGGACGAGCCCGTTCTCCGTCAGCTCGTCGGCGATCGCGAGGACGGTCGCCCGCACCCGCTCGTCGCCCTGCGGCATGAACCGGACCAGCGGGATCAGCAGGTTCGAGGCATCGAGCGCCTCGGTCTCGTAATGCTGGGTGAAGACGCCGCGTGAGTCGACGCCGTTGGCGAGGACGTCGGCGTGGATCTCGTTGGCGATGAGACGCCACTCGTCGGCCAGCCCCGCGTAGCCGCGGCGCGCGGCCAGCCGGGCGGCGCGGTCGAGCGCGACCCAGCACATCACCTTGCTGCTGACGTAGTGGCGGGGCTCGCCACGGCACTCCCAGATGCCCTGGTCGGACCTGCGCCAGACCTCGGCGGCGCAGCGGGCCTGATCCTCGATCACCGGCCACAGGCGCGGCGAGTTGTGCCCGTACTCCTTCTGATGGAGGTAGATCGAGTCGAGGACGGCGCCGTAGACGTCGTTCTGACGCTGGTCGTAGGCGTCGTTGCCGATCCGCACCGGGTGGGCGCCCTCGTAACCGGTCAGGTGCTCGAGCTGCTGCTCCGGGAGGGTCGTCTCGCCGCCGATCCCATACATGATCTGCAGGCCGCCGTCCTCGTTGCGATCGACGTCGCCGACGAACTGGATGAAGTCGTCGGCCTCCCAGCTGAGCCCGAGGGCGTGCAGGCCCTGGAGGGTGAACGTCGCGTCCCGCATCCAGGTGTAGCGGTAGTCCCAGTTGCGCTCGCCGCCCGGTGTCTCCGGCAACGAGGTCGTCAGCGCCGCGACCATCGCCCCGGTCGGCAGGTAGGTCAGCCCCTTGAGCACCAGCGCCGAGCGCTGCAGGTGATCGCTCCAGCGGTGATCGGGGAAGTCGCCGGAGGCGAGCCAGGTCCGCCAGAAGCGCGAGGTCGTGTCGAGCGCGGCCTCGGCCGCCTCGAAGCTGTCCGGCCCGTCGAGCCGCGACGACCACGACAGCGCGAAGAAGCACCCCTCCCCCGCGTCGAGGCGGCGGCGGGCGCGGGCGCAGCCGCCCTCGATGCCGATGTTGACGTCGGAGTGCAGGCGCAGCGTGCTCTCGCCGTCGCTGGCGTCGGCGATCCCGTGCTCGGGGCCGGGCCGGCTCCAGGTCGCGGGCCGGGCGCCGTAGCCGAAGACCGGCTCGCAGATCTGCTCGAGATGGACGGTCCCGTGGACGCAACGCGCGGTCCGGACGAGGACGTGGTGGGAGTCGAAGTCCGACGGCGGACGGGTGTGGGCCGTCGCCTTCGTCGACTCGCGGGCGCGCCAGCGGCCGACGATCAGGGCGTCGCGGACGATCATCCAACCGGTCGGCGTCATCCACGTCGTCTCGACGATGTTTGTGCCCGGCTCGTAGCGGCGGCCGACGGGCCTGCCGACGTTCGAGGGGCCGAAGCGCCAGCCGCCGGCGGAGCGGTCGAGGAGGGCGGCGAAGACGCTCGGCGAGTCGAACCGCGGCGGGCACAGCCACTCGATCGTCCCGTCGGGCGCGACGAGGGCGCCGGTGTGGCAGTCGGAGAGGAACGCGTAGTCGGCGATCGGGGGGAACGGCGAGGACGGCATCCGCCGCTCCATGAACGGCGTCGGCTCGGCCTCCTTGTCCGGGTCCATTCCGCCCGCTCGGCGCGGGCCCGGCTCGACGGGCCGCGGGCCGATCAGCCGCGGCGCGTCGGTCTCGTTGCGGAAGTCGGTCATCTCGCAGCGCTCCTTCGACGCCCGAAACTAGCGCGATCGGGATACCGGCCCGGCGGCGGCGCGCGCGGCGCAATCCCGCGCCCCGCGTTCGCGCGATGCCGGGGGAGGGATTCGAACCCTCATGCCCTTGCGGGCAGCCGGGTTTAAGCCGGCCGCGTATTCCGGTTCCGCCACCCCGGCACGGATCTTTCAGGCTATCCGAGCGGGTGGAGACCGGATTTACCCTTCTTGGGGGAGAAATTTAAGTTGGCGCAACTTTCCGGCTCTACCGTGTTGTTCAAGGAGGACGTCTCGTCTTGGAAGCTTCCGCACTCACACGCCGCGCACCGACCCGTGGGTTTCTCGCCCGCCGCTCGCCGCTGCTGCGCCTCGAGTCCGACGAGCGCCTCGTCGAGCTGATCCGCGACGGCCACGACGGAGCCTTCGAGGCGCTGTTCAACCGCTACAACGGCCGCCTGCTCGGCTTCTGCCAGTCGATGGTCAAGAGCCGCCAGGACGCCGAGGACGTCCTCCAGGAGGTCTTCACCAACGCCCACTCGGCGATGCTCGGCGACGACCGCAAGATCAACGTGCGGCCCTGGCTGTACCGGATCGCCCGCAACCGCTGCCTGAACCACCTGCGCAAGCCCGTTCCGGAGGGTCAGGACTCGATGGACATCCTGCCCCACGCGAACGGCACGACGACCGCCGAGCACGTCCAGATGCGCGAGGACCTGCGTCAGCTCATGGCGGACGTCGAGACGCTTCCCGAGACCCAGCGCACGGCCCTGCTGCTGCGCGAGATCGACCAGCTCTCCTACGAGGAGATCGCCCAGGCGATGCAGACCACCGTCCCGTCGGTGAAGTCGCTGCTGGTCCGCGCCCGGATCGGCCTCGCCGAGTCCGGCCAGGCCCGGCTGCTCACCTGCGAGGAGGTCCAGATCGACCTCGCCGAGGCCGCCGAGGGAATCGGCAAGGTCTCCGGCCCCGCTCGCAAGCACGTTCGCGACTGCGAGGGCTGCAAGGCGTTCCGCGGCCAGCTCCGCTCCGACCGCAAGGCGATGGCCGCACTCTTCCCCGTCGGCCTGCTCGCGATGGTCAAGCAGGGCGTCCTCGCCAAGATCTTCGGCGGCGGCTCCGCCGGCGCCGCGAGCACCGGCGCCGCAGGCGCGGTCGGCGGCGCCTCCGCCTCGGGCGGCATCGGCGGCATCAGCCTGCTCGGCGGCGCGATCGGCGCCAAGGCCGCGGCCGGCTTCGCCACCGCCGCGATCCTGACGGCCGGCGCCGTCGAGGTCCGGAACCTGAACAACGGCGAGGCCGAGAACCCCGGCCCGCGGGTCGCTCCGGCGACCGCGCTGGCCGCCGAGGCCCCGGCCAAGCCCGACCCGGCGACCGAGCACCTCGCCGCCCGGGTCGAAGTCCCGGCCGCTCCCGCGCGCCCCGAGCGCGCCGCGCCCGCCGACGAGAGGTCGCAGC
>JADFCZ010000014.1 GCA_018263295.1 Conexibacter sp. | reverse complement strand
GCGGGTGCTTGGTCGGCGAGCCGGCGTGGACGGTCTCCATCAGCCGCTCGCTGACCGACTCCAGCATCAGTCCCTGCGAGGCGGTCACCTCGCGCAGCCACGCGTAGTCGTCGCGGCCGGCGACGCCCACGTTCGTGTGCGGCAGCATGCCGCGCTCGAGCGCCCGCTCGCATGCCCAGCGGACGTAGGAGGTGAAGTCCTCGTGCCCCCAGCCGCGCAGCCGCTCGGCGACGATCGGATTGACCTCGGGCTGCTCGCCCGTCAGCACCAGCAGCTCCTTGACGTTGCGCTTGGCGGCGGAGTCGAGGCGCGCGATCACCTCCTCCGGCGGGTGGACGTGGGCCTGGTGGGTGGCGAACGCGCAGTACTTGCAGTAGCAGCGGCAGGTCCGCGAAAGCGACAGCGTCAGGTTCCGGGAGAAGGTGACGCGACGCATGCTCGGCACGCTAACGAACCGGGGCGCCCGCCTCGGAGCGCCCCGGTCGCAGGGTGGTTTCGACCCCGGCTACTTCTGCGGGCGCTCGCCGGGGCCGGTCGAGGGACCGGTCGCCTTCTCGAGCTCGGCGTCGGGCTCGCCGGCGGTGATCACGAACTTGTAGATCAGCGCGGCGATCAGGGCGCCGAGCAACGGGCCGACGATGTAGGGCCAGACGCCGCCCCAGTCGTTGCTGACCAGTGCCGGGCCGAACCAACGGGCCGGGTTGAAGCAGCCGCCGGTCAGCGGTCCGAAGATGAACACGCAGAACGCGAACGTCAGGCCGATCGTCAGCGGGCCCCACTCGTTGCGGGCGCGCTTGTTCATGGCCACGGCGACGACGCCGAGGACGATCAGCAGCGTGCCGATGCCCTCGCAGACCATGCCCGCGAAGTCGCTGCCGAGGAGCGGGCTGATGTTGCCGGCGCCCCAGTCGACCGCGCGGCCCTCGTCGAGCAGCAGCCCCTTGACGGCGAGCGCGCCGAGCACGGCGCCCGAGAGCTGCGCGAGCACGTAGACGACCGCGTCGATCGGGTCGATCCGGCGGAGGAACGCCGCGGCGGTCGTCACCGCCGGGTTGAAGTGACCTCCGCTGACGGCACCGAAGGCCATGATCAGCGCGAAGAGGACCAGCCCCTGGGTGAAGCCGACGACCGCGAAGTCGGAGCCGAACTGGGCGGAGCCCCCGGCGGCGACGTAAAGGCTGATGACGGTCCCGATTACGAAGACGAGGAAGAACGTTCCGATCAGCTCCGCGATGTATGCGGCCAATCCTCGATCCTGCACTCTCAAACCTCCTGATGGCGATCTCGCGCCGCCGGCGCGAATGGGCGGCGCCAGTCTAGTACCCGCGGGGATCGAAACAGCGGGTTGCCGCGCTCAGGCGCCACGTTCGAGCAGCCCGGCGACGAGAGCGGGCAGCTCACGGGCCATCCGCGAGCGCGGGACCACCAGGTCGACGCCCGCCGCCTCGGCCCGCCTGCGGGTCTCGACGTCGACGTGCGAGTAGAACCCGAGCGCGGGCGGACCGGCCGCGGCGACCGCCTCCGGATCGACGAGCTCGAGATCGGCGACGATCGCGTCGAAGCCGCCGGCATCGGGACCGGGCTCGCCGCGGAGGACGACGTCGTGGCCGGCGGCGCGCAGCGGCGCCTCGACCCGGCTCGCCAGCATCAGGTCGGTGACCAGTCCGAGAACCCTGGCCACGGGCTCAGATCGAGCGGCGGCGGCGGTACTCGGCGCGGACGCTCTCCGGCCGGCCCCACATCTGGCGGATCTCGGCGCGGCCCTCGTTGAGGCCGCGGACGATCAGCTCGCCCTCGATCCCCTGGCGGTCGAGCATGTCGAGCACCCAGGCGACGGTCTCGGGGGCCGCGGCGTGGCCGAAGCCGTTGGCGACGTTGATGCGCCAGTGCCAGTCGGCCTCCGAGTAGGGCTGGGCGTTGATCTGCGTCATCGGTACGGACGCGTCGACGTAACGCGTCTCGTCGGTCAGCCGGAGATCGAGCTGCATGTCGGTCCAGTCGCGCGGCAGCGACTTGACGATCTCCTGAAACGACTCCGAAAGCGCCATCGGCGCAAGCCTACCGCCGCGGCTAGCCGAAGAAGAGCTGCTGCAGCAGGAAGAGGTTGAGCGCGATGATCATGGCCGCGATGGCCGACGCGAAGGCGGTGAGCCAGCCGGGGTTCACCAGCGCCCCCATCACCTGGGGGCGCCGGGCGATTATCAGCAGCGGGATCAGAGCGAACGGAATGCCGAACGAGAGGACGACCTGGCTGACGACCAGCGCCCGCGTCGGGTCGAGACCGATCGCGAGAACGATCAGCGCCGGCGCCAGCGTGATCGCGCGCCGCAGCGTCAGCGGGATCCGGCGGCGGATGAAGCCCTGCATCACGACCTGGCCGGCCATCGTCCCGACCGAGGTCGAGGCGAGCCCGGATGCGAGCAGGGCGACGCCGAAGATCGTCGCGGCGTTGTTCGAGACGGTCTGCTGCAGGCCCTCGTAGGCGCCCTCGATCGAGTCGATCCCGGTCAGGCCACCGGCGTTGAACAGCCCGGCGGCGACCACCACCATCGACATGTTCACGATTCCGGCCAGGGTCATCGCGATGACCACGTCGATCTTCTCGAAGCTGAGGATGCGCTTGCGCTCGGCGCTGTTGCGGCCGACGACGCGGCTCTGGGTCAGCGCCGAGTGCAGGTAGACGACGTGCGGCATCACCGTCGCGCCGAGGATGCCGGTCGCGAGCAGGATGCTCTCGGTGCCGTCGAAGCTCGGAACGAAGAGGCCCTCGGCGATTCCGGCCGGGTCCGGGTTCGCCTGCGTCACCTCGAAGACGAATGCGGTGATGACGATCCCGAGGAATCCGATGATCACCGCCTCCAGCTTGCGGACGCCGCGCTGCTGCATCGCGAGGATCGCGAACGACCCCGCGCCGGCGATCAGCCCGGCCCAGAACAGCGGGATCCCGAACAGCAGGTAGAGGCCGAGCGCCGCACCGATGACCTCGGCGATGTCGGTTGCCATCGCGACGAGCTCAGCCTGGACCCAGAGCCCGAACGAAGTCCGCCGCGAGAACTGCTCGCGGCAGAGCTCGGGGAGGTTCCGGCCGGTCGCGATGCCGAGCTTCGCCGACTGCGTCTGGACGACCATGCCGATCAGGTTCGCCGCCAGGACGACCCAGAGCAGCATGTACCCGAACTGCGCGCCGGAGGCGATGTTCGTCGCGAAGTTCCCCGGGTCGATGTAGGCGACGGAGGCGACGAAGGCCGGGCCGAGGAACGGCCAGAGCCGGCGCAGGCCGCGACGCTCGCCCTCGAGCGACTTCCGGGCCGCGTCGGCGACCAGCGCCTCCCCGGGAAGGACGAGGTCGACGTCCGAGATCGGCCCGCCGCCGTCGGGAAGGGCCTCCTCCTCTGGGTGCCGGGGCTCGGCGGGCGGCGTCTCCGAGCGGGTGCTCACCCCGGACCCGGCACGGCTACGAGCATTCTCGCGGCGAGATCGGGTCCGATCGGCGTCTCCCCCGCCTCCGAGGCGACGACCACGGCGCCGCCGAACGGCTCGCGCCGGAGGACCTCGAGCGTGGCACCGGGCCGGACCCCGGCGGCGTCGAGGAAGCGCAGCATCTCCGGCCGGCCGTCGGAGACCCGGGTGAAGGTGCCGCGGCTCCCCGACTCGAGCTCGAGCAGCGGCACGCCGGGGATCGGGTCGGTGATCAGCAGGTCACGGTCGGGGATCGGGTCGCCGTGCGGATCCCGCTCGGGATCGCCGAGGGCCATCGCGATCCGCTCCTCGAGCTCCTCGCTGATGTAGTGCTCGAGCACCTCGGCCTCGTCGTGGACCTGGTCCCATGGCATCCCGAGCGCCTCGGCGAGGAACGACTCGAGCAGCCGGTGATGGCGGATCACCTCGAGGGCCATCCGCTCGCCGGGCTCGGTCAGCTCGACGCCGCGGTAGGGTTCGTAGCTGACCAGCCCGAGTTCGGCCATCCGCTTGCACATCGCCGTCACCGTGCCCGGCGAGACGCCGAGCCGCTCGGCGAGGGCGCTCGTCCCGACCGGCCCCGGCTCGCGGGCCGCGAGCGCGTGAATCGCCTTCGCGTAGTCCTCGATCGCCTCGGTCGCGCTCGCGCGCCGATCGCGGCCGTGGCTGCCGGGTGTGGCGAGCGGCTCAGGCACTGATCAGGAGCCCCGTCGCGTACATGACCAGCACTCCCGCGATCAGCCCGCCGTAGACGGTGCCGTCGGCACGCCCCGAACCCGGCTTGACCCCGGGCCAGATCTGGACCACCACCTGCGCGATCGCGCCGATCCCGAGCCCGAAGAGGACGCTGACGAGGCTCGGGTTGAAGATCGAAGCGCCGACCCAGGCCCCGGCGATGGCCGGCGCGCCGGCGATCAGCCCGAGCGCGGCGAGCCTCCGCACCGGTACCCGCTCCTCGGCGAGCGGCGCGACGATCGCGAGACCCTCGGTCGTGTTGTGGATCGCGAAGCCGACGACGAGAAACGAGCCGAGGGCCAGCGCTCCGGCCGAGTAGGCCGAGCCGATCAGGATCCCCTCGCCGAGGTTGTGCAGGCCGATCCCGATCGCGATCAGCGTCGCGAGCTGGAACCCGGCGGCACCCTGGGAGCGGGCCCGCTCCCGGCGAGCGCGCATTCGCGCGTCGGCCCAGGCGAGCAGGAGATACGACGCGGCAGCGCCGAGCAGGACCAGCGCCGCCCCGCCGAACGCCTGCGGCCCGGCACCGGCGACCTCGAGGCCCTCGAGCAGCGCGTCGACGCCGAGGAAGGCGAGCAGGCCGACCGTGAACGCGAGCAGCCAGCGAACGATCTGCGGCCCCGATCGCCGCAGCAGCGGCAACCAGAGCATCCCGATCGCGACCGGGATCACGCCGACATAGATGCCGAGCAGCGCCATCAGCCCGAGGAAGCCCGGATCGACCGATGGCGTCTCGGCGGCGGCGTCGACGTTGGCGACGACGGTCGCCCCGGTCGAGGTCAGCAGGAAGATCTCGTAGGCCTCGCCCTCGACCCACGGGTAGGGCACCGTCAGCGTCGCCGAGCCGAGCCTGCCGACCTCGCCGCCGCCGGTGAACGGGAAGTAGCCGTCGTTGACGGAGACCTGCTCGATCGAGACCGGGTCGGGGCCCTCGTTGCGGACCGTCAGCGCGATCTCCCCCGGCGTCAGCTCGGTCCGCTCGACCGCGAGGTCCTCGACCGGCACGCCGTTGCGATCGCCGAGGCCGGGGGCGCCGACGGTGACGAGCAGGACGACCGCGACCGCAAGCAGCGCCAGCGGCACGGCGCCGAGGAGCCACGCCGGCGGGCGCGAGGAGCCGATGTCCGTGCCGGTCCCAGCCTCCACTTCAGCTCACCTCGAAGAAGCCGGACCAGCCGAGCTCGGCGAACTCGGTCTTGTGCCCGTGGAACATGTAGCGGCCCGGCTTCGGGAAGCGCATCTCGAGGATGCATCGCTGCGCCTGGCCCTGGACGACGATGTCGGTGAACTCCGCCGGCTCCAGCGACGTGCCCGTCGGGAAGTGGTGGAAGAAGTTCCCGTGGAGGTGGAACGAGTTGATCGGGTCGTATTCGACGAGGTTGGCCAGGTAGATCCGCACGAGCTCGTCGCGCTTGACCCTGATCGGCCGGTCCTGGTAGGCGAAGCCGACCGTGTTGACCGCGTAGACCTCGTTCCCGAAGTCGAAGTTGGTGTCGAAGGCGTTCATCACCATCACCATCTCGTCGGCCTCGGGGCGGCCCTCCTTCGGATCGATGATGAAGGCCCCGTAGAGGCCCTTGGCGATGTGCGCCGCCAGCGGCGCGACGTGGCAGTGGTAGAGGTGCATGCCGAACGGCTCGGCGTCGAACTCGTAGTCGAAGCTCTCACCGGGCTCGATCTGTCCGCCGCCGCGCTCCTCGCCGATCCCCGGCATCCCGTCCATGAAGGCCGAGTGGACGCCGTGGAAATGCATCGTGTGCGGGTGCGTGGACGCGTTGACGAACCGGATCCGCAGCCGCTCCCCCTCACGGCAGCGGAGCGTCGGACCAGGGACCCGGCCGTTGTAGGTCCAGGCCGCGTACCGCACGCCCGGCGCCACCTCGATCTCGCGGTCCTGCGCGACGATGTCCCACTCCCTGAGGACGCGCCCCCCGGGCAGGCGCCGGGTCCGGCCCCAGTCGAAGTCGCGGAGCATCGCCTCCGGGTCGAACCCGTTGAAGGAGTGGTCGACCGTCCCCGTCCCGAACGCCGCGTGGTCGGCGTGGCCCATCGCGCCCGTCGCGCCCATCTCCTCCATCGCGCCGTCCGCCCCCATACCGTGACCGGCGTGACCCCCGGAGGCCTCGGCGCTGCCGCCCCCGCCGTGCAGCCCCTGGTGCGGGATCAGCTCGTGCAGGGCCGGGATCGACATTCCCGCGATGGCGCCGCCGGCGAGCAGCCGGCGGCGGCTGATCCGGCCGCCCAGGGCGTCACGGGTGTTTCGTGAGGACATCGCCCAAAAGTTTGACACATCCAACTTTCGGAAGAAAGCGACCCTCCTACAATCGGGAGCCGTGGAAGCGACCCTCGAGCTCGACGCCCAGTACCGCGCCCTGCGCGAGGAGGCCGGGCTGGTCGATCGCTCCGGACGACCGCGTCTCGTGGTCCGCGGCGGCGAGGCCGCGGAGTTCCTGCAGGGTCAGCTGACCAACGACGTCGAAGCGCTCGCGCCGGGCGAAGGCTGCTACGCCGCCCTGCTCGACCGCAAGGGCAAGGTCCGGGCCGACATGAGGGTGCTGCGGATCGGAGAGGGCGAGTTCCTGATCGACACGGAGCCCGAGACCGGCGAGCTGCTCGCCCGCCACCTCGGCACCTACAACGTCGGCCGGGACGCGACGGTCGAGCGAGACGACTCCGGCGGGGCCCTGCTCTCGCTGCTAGGCCCGCTGGCCCCGAAGCTCGCCGGCGACGCACCCCTCGGCCCCGAGCACGCGCACGCCGAGCGCTTCGTCGCCGGAGCCGCCTGCCGGGTGATCGCCACCGACGCCGGCGCCGACCTGCTCGTTCCCGCCGACGCCGTCGCGGCCGTGACCGCGCACCTGCTCGCCGAAGGTGCACAGCCGGTCTCCGAGGACGCCGCCGATATCGCCAGGGTCGAGACCGGGCGCCCGCGGGTCGGCCGCGAGATCGGCCCGCAGACGATGCCGGCCGAAGCCGCGATCGACGAGCGGGCCGTCAGCTTCACCAAGGGTTGCTACATCGGCCAGGAGACCGTCGCCCGCCTCCATTACAAGGGCAAGCCGAACCGCCACCTCCGCCGCCTCCGGCCCTCCGAGCCGGTCGCCGCGGGCGATCCGGTCCTCGCCGGAGACCGCGAGGTCGGCGTGATCGGGACCGCGGTGATCTCCCCGGCCGAGGGGCCGCTCGCCCTCGCGATCCTCCGCCGCGAGGTCGAGCCGGGCGACGAAGTGCGGGTCGGCGACGGCGTCGTTGCGGTCGTCGAGGCCGTCGGCACCTGACCGGTTCCGGCGACGGTCGCCGGATCTTCGGGTAGATTCACCGGCGGATGAGAGGTAGATGCGCCGCAGCAGGGCTGGTCGTCGCCGTCGTCCTCGTCGCCGGATGCGGCGCCGAGGACCACCCGAACGAGCCGCGACCGCCGGTGCCGGTGGAACTGAGCGCCAAGGTCGACAACCGCAAGGTCGTCGTCGTGCCCGACCGCGTCGGCGCCGGCCTCGCGACCGTGACCATCTCGAACCAGTCCGCCGACGACGTCGAGGTCGCGTTCAACGGACCCAGCAACGGCAGCACCGATCCGATCCCCGCCGGCGGCGTCGGATCGCTCCAGCTCGAACTCGAGACCGGCGAGTACTCGATCGAGTCGAACGTCCCGACGATCTCCTCGTCGACGATGACGGTCGGGGCGCCACGGCCGAGCGCCCAGAACGAGCTCCTGCTTCCCTGAGCGGGCCGCCGTGACGCCGGACCCTCCCCGCGAGCAGTTCGGCGACCACTACCGGTCGATCTACCTGGCGGGAGCGGGCGGCGAGCGACCGAGCCTCCCGGTCGACTGGCGCGGCCTCGAGGCGGCCGCGGCCGAGGCGCTCGACGAACGGGCCGCCGGATACGTCTTCGGCTCGGCCGGGACCGGCGGCACCGAACGCGCGAACCGGGAGGCGCTCGACGCGTGGCGGATCGTCCCGAGGATGCTCCGCGACGTCGCCGTGCGCGACCTGAGAACCGTGCCGTTCGGACGGGAATGGCCCGCCCCGCTGGCGCTGGCGCCGGTCGGGGCGCAGATGATCGTCCACCCCGACGGCGAGCTGGCCAGCGCCGCGGGAGCCGAGCGCGTCGGCGTCCCCGTCACCGTCGGCACGGTCTCCGGCCACACGATCGAGGCGGTCGCCGAGGCGATCGGCGACTCGCCGCGGATGTTCCAGCTCTACTGGCCGAACGACCCGGAGCTCTGCGAGAGCTTCGTGAGCCGCGCCGAGGCAGCCGGCTACGAGGCGATCATGGTCACGGTCGACAACGCCTTCCCGGGCTGGAAGCCGCGCGACCTCCAGAACGCCTACCTCCCGGCGATCGAGGGGATCGGCCTCGCGAACTTCTTCTCCGACCCGGTCTTCCGCGACGGCCTCGAGCAACCGCCCGAGGACGATCCCGGACCCGCGATCGGCAAGTTCATCGGCGCCTTCGGAAACCCGAGCCTGACCTGGGACGACCTCGAGTGGCTGCGGTCGCGGACGTCGGTGCCGATCCTCCTCAAGGGCATCCTCCATCCCGACGACGCGCGGGAGGCACGCGAGCGCGGCGTCGAGGGCGTCGTCGTCTCCAACCACGGCGGCCGGCAGGTCGACGGCGCCATCGCCGCCTTCGAGGCCCTCCCCGACGTGTCCGCGGCCGTCGGCGACGACCTGACCGTTCTTTTCGACAGCGGCATCCGCTCGGGCGCTGACGCATTCAAGGCGCTCGCGCTCGGCGCCGACGCGGTCCTGCTCGGCCGCCCCTACCTCTGGGGCATGGCGCTCGAGGGCTCCGACGGCGTCGAGAAGGTCCTCCGCTGGACCCTGGCCGAGCTCGACCTGACGTTGGGCCTCTCCGGCTTCACGTCCCCGGCCGCACTCGACCCGACCGTGCTCGAGCCGGTCTGAGGGCCGGGGTCAGCCCTCGGTACGGCCGGCGGCGTCGGCCTCGGCGACGAGCGCGTCGATCCGCTCGAGCTTCGAGCCGACGGCCTCGACCATCTCGTTCAGGCCGGTCTTGGCCTTGTCGGAGGAGGTCTTGATGCCCGTCAGCGCCGAGCGGATCGCCTGCGCCTGGCGCAGACACGACGTCGCCTCCTCGGCGACGGCCCGGACTTCGGCGGCGTCGACGGTGAGCTCGCGGTCGCGCGCCATCGAGACGCGTGCGGCGGCGAGGCGGTAGGCCACGGCCAGCGCAAGCGAGTCCGCCTCCTCGCGATCTACCGCGACGATCAGCTTGTTGCCCTCGTACTCGCGGAGCTGCTCGCGACCGGACGGCACCCGCTCCTCGCCGGCGACGACCAGCACGCCGTAGGAGGCTGCGCGGGCGGCCATCGCCTCGTTCAGCTCCTGCCAGGCGGCGTTCTTCGAGAGCTTCTTGTCCTTGACCTCGAAGACGATCCGGCCCAGCGCCGGGCCGTCGGCCGCTCCGAGCTCGACGAGGACGTCGCCCTTCTTGCCGCCGCCCTCGGCGCCCTCGGCGCCGGTGTGGGTCGCGCAGTCGCCGCGTGCGGCCGCGATCTCGGAGACGGCGCCGAACACGTCCTCCTCGAAGCTGAACCCCTTCCGGGTCCCGGCCTCCTCGGCCTCGGCGACGCGCAGGTCGCCCTCGTTGCGCTCGAGCTGGACGCTCACGCGTTCGGTCAGCTCACGGACCTGGGCGTGCAGCGCCCGGTTCTCCTTGGTGTTGCTCTCGCGGAGGTCGGCGAGCTCCTTGCGATGGCGCTCCTCGGCCTCGAGCATCGCCTTGGCGGAGCGGATCTGGACCGCCACCAGCGGGTTGCTCGGGTCCTCGGCCGTCAGCAGCTTCTGCAGCTCCTGCTGCTGGTGCTGGATCGCCGTCACCAGCATCTGCTTGATCTCGCCCTGGACGGAGTCGGCGCGCTCGGTGTCGAAGTTCTCGGCGATGTGGTTGGCGATCTCGGCGCTGCCGGCCTCCAGGGTCTCGGCGAGGTCCCCGTGGAGCTTGCCGACGCGCTCCTCGAAGACGCGCTGGACGTAGTCGACGTTCGTCGCCGTCCCCTCAGAGTCGATCACCCGGGCGCCGATCTCGATCGCCTTCGCGACCGTCTCGGGCGCCGGAGAGCCGGCCTCCGCGCGCTCGCGGACGACCTTCGCGGCCCGCTCGTCGGCGACCGTCAGGCCCTCGATGACGATCCGGTCACCGATCGCCCTGACGGACGCGGACGGGTCGCCCAGCGGCACTGGGATGCGGTGTCGAAGGGGTTTCGGGACGCTTCCATCGGACTCTTCAAGGTAGTCGCGCCCCCGGATGGCTTCCTGACAGTGAGCCGTCTCACACTCCGGTCCATGCGCAAGTGCAATCATTGCGTTGGTGCAAGCATCTTCCTCGACAACCGGCAACGCCACCACCGGCGACCTCGTCTACGGGCTGATGCGGGCGATCATGCTCACGCCCGAGGAGGATCGCTTCAAGGCGATCGAGGAGAACGACCTGACGGTCTCGCAGGTCCGGGCGCTCGTGACGCTCGCCTGCGCCGACCCGGAGCCGGTCTCGGGTGGCCGGATCGCGGAGCGCATCGGAGCCTCCCCCGCCGCGGTCAGCCGCGCTCTCGACGGCCTCGTCCAGAAGGGCTTCGTGACCCGCCGCGAGTCGACCACGGATCGCCGCGTGCGCCTCTTCGCGACGACCGCGCCCGGGCTCGAGCTCGCCGACGACCTCGTCGCGCTCCGCCGGGCGCAGATCGACGGCTTCCTTAACACCCTGACCCCGGCCGAGCGCGAACGGGTCCACGACGCGCTCGTTCCGCTCGCGGCGACCGAGCGGATCGCGGGTCGAACCGTGATCGGGGGGACGCGCGGATGACCCAGCGCTTCGGACACCTGATCACCGACGAGAACGCCAAGTGGTGGACGCTCGCGGCGATGTGCTTCGCCCTGTTCATGATCATGCTCGACAACACGGTCATGAACGTCGCGCTGCCGTCGATCCAGAAGGATCTCGGCGCCTCGATCTCCTCGCTCGAGTGGGTCATCAACGGCTACAGCCTCTCGTTCGCGGTCCTGCTCGCGACCGGTGGGCGCCTCGGCGACATCCTCGGCCGCCGCCGCATGTTCATGACCGGCGTGATCCTGTTCGCGATCTCCTCCGCGACCGCCGGCCTCGCCCCCTCGACCGGCGCCCTCGTCGCCAGCCGCATCACCCAGGGCATCGGCGCCTCGCTGATGATGCCGGCGACCCTCTCGATCATCACCAACGCCTTCCCGCCGTCCGAGCGCGGCCGCGCGATCGGGACCTGGGCCGGCGTCTCGGCGCTTGCGCTCGCGCTCGGCCCGCTGCTCGGCGGCTTCCTCACCGAGCACGTCTCCTGGCGCGCGATCTTCTACCTGAACATCCCGGTCGCAGCCGGGGCGATCGTCACCGCCCTGTTCGCAGTCCGCGAGTCCCGGGACGAGACCGTCGGTCGCGAGATCGACTGGGCCGGCACCGCCGTCCTGACCGCCGGGCTCACCGCCGGCGTCCTCGCCCTGATCGAGGGCAACAGCTGGGGCTGGGGCTCGGAGCGGATCCTCGGATTGATCGCTGCATCGATCGCCCTGCTGGGGGCGTTCGTCTGGCTCGAGGGCAAGGTTCGCGCCCCCATCGTCCAGTTCGACTTCCTCCGCAACCGCAACTTCGCGGGTGCCCTGGTGGTCGCTTTCATCATCTCGTTCTCGATGCTCGGGATGTTCTTCTTCATGGCGCTCTACATCCAGAACATCCTCGGCTACTCGCCGCTGGAGGCCGGCGTCAGGTTCCTCCCGACGACGATCGTGATCATGGTCGTGGCGCCGATCGCCGGCCGGATGACGGACCGGATCGGCGCCCGGGTGCCGATCGTCGCCGGGCTCGCGCTCGTCGCCGTGTCGCTGCTCCTGCAGGCGCAGATCTCCGACACCTCCGGTTACAGCTCGCTGCTGGTGCCGTTCATCCTCATGGGCTTCGGGATCGGGCTGACGATGTCGCCGATGTCGACGGCGGCGATGAACGCCGTCCACGTCACCAAGTCGGGCCTCGCGTCCGGTCTGCTCTCGATGTCGCGGATGGTCGGAGGCACGTTCGGCGTCGCCGTCCTCGGCGCGATCTTCCAGGGCACCAGCCGGACCGATCTCGAGTCGGGGCTGACCGGCTCCGGGATCCCCGCCGCGCAGGTCGAGTCGATCTCCCAGCAGCTCGGCAGCGGCGGCCTCGACCAGACGCTCGCCGGCCTGCCGCCGGACGTCGCCCAGCAGGCGGCGACGGCAGCGCACGACGCCTTCATCAGCGGGCTGACCACGTCGATCGGCATCTCGGCCGCCGTCGCCGGCGCGGGAGCGATCCTCGCCTGGTTCCTGATCGCCAGGCGACCCGAGCCGGCCGGCGAGGACGAGCAGGCCGAGGCTTCCGATCAGCGGGGCGCGGTGCCCGAGCTGGCGCGCGGCATCGTCGAGTAGCCCGCCGCCGCGCCGCCCGGGCCCCCGGTCCGTCGATACCATCCGGCCGCTTTCGCACCCCTTTCAACCGAGGAGAACCGTGGCCGTAGACATCGCTGAAGTCGCCAAGCTGGACGTGGAGCCCGGCACGCTGCCCGAGAAGATGGCCGCCTGGGTCATCCGCGCCGAGCGCGAGGGCGAGCCGAAGGACGCCTTCCAGGTCGAAGAGGTCGACGTCCCCGAGCCCGGCGCCTTCGAGGTCATCGTTCGCGTGATGGCGGCCGGCGTCAACTTCAACAACGTCTGGGCGTCCCTCGGCAAGCCGGTCTCGGTGTTCGGCTACGGCGACCACCCCGAGTACGGCCACCACATCGGCGGCTCCGACGCCAGCGGCATCGTCTGGAAGGTCGGCCCCGGGGTCACCAACTGGAAGGCCGGCGACGAGGTCGTGATCCACTGCAACCAGGCTTCCTACGAGGACGTCGAGGTCCACGGGCTCGACCCGATGGCGGCGCCCTCGCAGCGGATCTGGGGCTACGAGACCACGTGGGGCAGCTTCGCCCAGTTCACGAAGGTTCAGGCCCAGCAGCTGCTGCCGAAGCCGCAGAACCTCTCGTGGGTCGACTGCTCGGCCTACGGGCTCACCTACTTCACCGCCTACCGGATGCTGATGAACCGGGCGAAGATCCAGGCCGGCTCCAACGTCCTGATCTGGGGCGCGGCCGGCGGCCTCGGCGTCTTCGCGGTCCAGCTCTGCAAGGCGGCCGGCGCCAACGCCGTCGGCGTCGTCTCCTCCGCCGAGAAGGGTGAGCTGATCAAGCAGCTCGGGGCCGTCGACTACATCGACCGCAACGAGTTCAAGGGCATGATGCGCACCGGCAACGAGACGCCGGAAGAGGAGAAGGCCCGCTTCAAGGAGTCCCGCGCCTTCGCCAAGAAGGTCAAGGGGATCCTCGGCGACGCCCCCGACGTGGTCTTCGAGCACGTCGGCCAGGCGACCTTCCCGACCTCGGTGTTCACGGTCAAGCCGTTCGGCAAGGTCGTGATCTGCGGCGCCACCTCCGGCTACACGCTCGACTTCGACGTCCGCTACCTGTGGATGAAGCAGAAGGAGATCATCGGGTCGCACTTCGCGAACGCCTACGAGTGCATGAAGGCCAACCAGCTGATGGCCGAGGGCAAGGTCCGCCCGGTCCTCTCGAAGTCGATGGACTTCGACGGCGTGCCGGAGGCCCACCAGATGATGCACGAGAACCGGCACTCCGGGAAGATCACGATCCGGGTCGGCGCCACCGACGACCACGAGGGCAAGACGGCCCCCGGCGACGGCGCGATCTGGGCCGAGGTCGGCGCGTAGACAACTCCGGGGATCGGCGACGGTGACCCCGAGTTACGTCCCCGGGAGGGACCCAGTTCGCCATTCACGGGCTGACTCAGCGACTCAACCGCAAGAAACCCTGCCCTGGCGAGGGCAACCTGCAGTTCGCAGGATGACCCAGCCACCGCCGCTCACCGATCGGGCGGCCCGGCGCTAGCCGGTCCTACGCCATCGCCTCCCGCGGACGCTTCAGCGCCGCTGCGGCGCAGCCGACGAAGCCGGCCTCGAGGAGGACCGAGAGGATCCCGGAGAGCTCCCACTCGGACTCGTGGAAGCCCGGGAGCCCGATCGTCCGCGAGATCACGAAGCCGACGGCCATTCCGGCCGACAGCAGCGCGCCGAGCGTCCAGGCGGCCTGATCGCTCGTCCGCCAGAGGCGGGCGCCGATCAGCAGCGCGGCGATGCCTCCGATGATGAAGCCGATGCCGATGTAGGCCTGCTCGCCCAGGTACTCGGGGGCGAGGACCAGGTGGATGGCGCCGGTGGCCGCGATCAGCGAAGCGCCGATGCGCCGAAGCTGTGACTCGTTCTGCATTTCCCTTCCTTTCGTCGAGGGTGGAGGAGATCGCGGGCATGCTCGGCCCGCGCCCTAAGCGGTCCCGCACGGTTCGATGAGAGTCCTCTCAGATCGCCGCGGGCACCGCTCTGGAGCGGGTTCGGCGGGGTTAGAGTCGGCCGATGCGCATCGTCGTCGTCGAGGACGAGCCGGCAATCGCCGACTTCCTGGTCCGCGGGCTCGAGGCCGCGGGCTATTCGGTGGCGCTCGCGACCGACGGGCCGTCCGGTGAGCGGCTCGTGCTCGGCGGCGAGGCCGATCTCGTCGTCCTCGACGTGATGCTGCCGGGCAAGGGCGGGCTCGAGGTCCTCGCGTCGATCCGGGAGGTGCGGCCGCACCTGCCGGTGATCATCCTCTCGGCGAAGGGCGAGATCGAGGACCGGATCGCCGGGCTCGACAGCGGCGCGGCCGACTACGTGACGAAGCCGTTCTCGGTGCCGGAGCTGCTCGCGCGGATCCGGGCCCACCTGCGAACCGGGAGCGCCGAGGGCGGGCGGATTCGCGCCGGCGCCGTCGAGGTCGACCTGCTCAGCCGCCGGGCGTGGTCCGGCGGCGCGGAGGTCGCGCTCTCCCCGCGCGAGTTCTCGCTGCTCGCCTGCTTCGCCCGCCATCCGGGCGAGGCCCTCTCCCGTGAGCGGCTGCTGGCGGAGGCGTGGGGCTACGAACACGACCCGGGGACGAACGTCGTCGACGTCTACGTCGGCTACCTGCGCCGCAAGCTCGGCGACCCGGCGGCGATCGAGACGGTCCGATCCGCCGGATACCGGCTGCCGACGGGCGACGGGCGATGAGCCTCCGCACCCGCCTGTCGCTCTCGATCGCGGCGCTCGTGCTCGTCGCCGTCGCCGCCCTCGGCATTGCGGTCTACAACCTCGTCGGCAGCCGCCTCGACGACCGGGCCGACTCCGATCTCGCCGTCCAGGCCGACGGGCTGGCGCGGGCGATCGCCGCCGCCCCTCCCGGCTCCGAGGCGGAAGCGGCCCGGTCCTACATCGCCGGCCAGGCCCTGGCCGGTTCGCGACTCCTGATCGCCCAGGTCCCCGGCGCCCCGGGCCCGATCAGCAACCAGTCCACGCTGCTGCTCGACCGCAGCGACGAGGACGGGCACGAGGGAGGCGAGGAGCACGAGGAAGAGGAGGAGCACGCCCAACTTCGGGACCTGCTCGAAGCCGACCCGGGTTACACGACGATCGAGCTCGCCGAGACCGGCGACCTGCGGCTGCTCACCCGCGAGATCGACACACCCGCCGGCGCGGCGACCCTCCAGGCGGGCGAGCCGGCCGCGGCCACCGAGGAGGCCCAGCACCAGGTCGCGAAGACGTTCCTGCTGATCGGCTCGCTGACGGTCCTGGCCGCCGCCGGGCTCGGCCTGCTGATCGCGACGCGGACGGCGCGGCCGCTCGAGCGGATGGCGGGCCGCGCCGCGGCGGTCGACGCCGGGCGCCTCGACCAGCGGATGAACGAGCACTCGTCGGTCACCGAGATCGCCGCCCTCGCCGAGAGCTTCGACCGGATGCTCGACCGCCTCGAAGCCGCATTCCGCTCGCAGCGCGCGTTCGTCGCCGACGCCTCCCACGAGCTCCGGACCCCGCTGACGGCGATTCTCGGGCAGGCGCAGGTGCTGGCGGCCGATCCGTCGCCGGACCCGGCCGAGGTCGCCCGGGTGACCGGCCTGATCGAGCGCGAGGCGGAGCGGATGGGAGCGTTGATCGACGGGCTGCTCCAGCTCGAGCGTCTCGAGGCCGAGGGCGCCGCCGAACCGGTTGCCCCGTTCGACCTCGCCGCGGTAGCCGCCGAGGTCGTCGCGGCGCTGCCCGAAGAACAGGCCGCGCGGGTCGAGCTCGACGCCGGCGACGCCGTGTCCGTCACCGGACGCCGCGAGGACACGGTCAGGATCGCCCGCAACCTGCTCGCCAACGCCCTCGCCTACGGCGAGCGGCGGGTCGCGATCTCCGTTGCCGAGGCTGGAGGCGAGGGCAGGCTCGCCGTCGACGACGACGGCCCCGGCATCCCCGCGGGCGACCGCGGGCGCGTCTTCGAGCGGTTCGCCCGGCTCGAGGCCTCGCGGAGCCGTCAGTACGGCGGATCCGGACTCGGCCTCGCGATCTCGCGCGAGCTCGCGACCGCACAGTCGGCGCGGATCGAGGTCGGCGATTCGCCGCTCGGCGGCGCCCGCCTCACCCTGTGCATGCCGAGTGCCCGCGCGGGTCAATAAGATGCGCGACCGATGCCCCAGGTCAACGTCGTCAACTGGCACATCAATCCCTGGCGGGCGGACCGCTGGTACGCGATCTGGCTGCCGGCGCTCGAGCGGGCGCCGTCGTTCGGCGCCACCTCGTTCTCGCTGACCCGCTCGGAGGAGGACCACCTCCTGTTCGTGCAGACGACGACCTGGGAGTCCCGTTCGGACTTCGATCGCTTCTGGTCCTCCGACGAGGTCGCCGACGCCCGCGAGGCCGCGTTGAACATGTACAACAAGCCGGTCTATCCGGTTTGGCACGTCCTGGTCGCCGCCGAGCGCGACTGACCGGTCCAACCAGTGCTCCGGACGGAGCGCTCAGGTGGTTGAATTCCGGATGTGGCCGAGGTCCTCTACTACGCGATCCCGTTCTTCGTCCTGCTGCTCGTGGTCGAGGCGCTCTCGTTCCGCTACGCGCGGGATGAGGACGACCTGATCGGCTACGACTTCGAGGACACCCGGACGAGCCTGACGCTCGGCCTCGGCAACGTGATCATCAACGTCGCCTGGAAGCTGGTCGTGGTCGCGCTCTACGTCGCGATCTACGAGCTGACGCCGTTGCGGCTCGACCCGTCGAGCCCGCTGACCTGGGTGCTGCTCTTCTTCGCCGACGATTTCTCCTACTACTGGTTCCACCGCTGCAGCCACGAGAGCCGCTTCTTCTGGGCCAGCCACGTCGTCCACCACTCGAGCACCCACTACAACCTCTCGACCGCGCTCCGGCAGACGTGGGTGCCGATGACCTACCTGCCCTTCTGGCTGTGGATGCCGGCGGTCGGCTTCGAGCCGTGGATGGTGCTGCTCGCGCAGGCCTGGTCGCTGATCTACCAGTTCTGGATCCACACCGAGCGGATCAAGCGGCTGCCGCGGCCGCTCGAGGCGGTCCTCAACACGCCGTCGCACCACCGGGTTCACCACGGCTCGAACGAGGTCTACCTCGACAAGAACTACGGCGGCATCCTGATCGTCTGGGACAAGCTCTTCGGCACCTACGCGCCCGAGGGCGAGCGCGTTCACTACGGCCTGACGAAGAACATCCACACCTACAACCCGGTCCGGGCCGCCTTCCACGAGTACGTCGCGATGTGGCACGACATCAAGCGCGCCCACGGGCTCCGGGCGAAGCTGGGTGTCCTCTACCACGGGCCCGGTTGGACGCCCCCGGGACTGGCAGCGGGTGAGATGGAGTCGAACACCCGCGGCTGACGGGCCGCTCTCAGGCGGCCACCGTAGCGCCGAACAGGATCAGGCTCTCGAGATCGTGGTGCTCCGCGTGCATCCGCTCGGGGCCGAGGTCGTGGGAGCGGACGGTCTCGAGCCGGCGGGGATCAGCCGCCGCCGCTTCCGATTCGTCCCGCGACGGCCAGAGGTTGACGATCAGCAGGCCGGTGTCGGTGGCGGCCGCGGCATGCACGATCAACCCGTGGTCGCGGCCGACTCCGGCCATGGTCTCGGACGACCGGCGATATCCCTCGAGGAGGCGCTCGGGTTCACCGCTGATCCGGTTGATCGTCAGGTAGCCGCTGTTCTCTTGCATGGTTCGGTTCTCCTTCGGTGGTTAGACAGGTTTCCTGTCGAATGTCGCCGGTAGAATAGACAGGCTTCCTTTCCAATGTCAAGCAAGCCCCCGACAACCGCAGCAGCAAGCCCCCGGCCCGAGAACCTCGGCGTCCTCCTCCGCGAGCCCTTTCGGGTGGCGTCCGCCCGCCTCCACGAGCGCTTCGCGGAGCGCGGCCACCCTGACGTCCGCGCCCCGCACGGCAACGTCATGCAGTTCCTCGACGACGAGGGGACCCGCGTCAGCGTGCTCGCCGAGCGGGCGCAGATGACGAAGCAGGCGATGGGGGAGCTCGTCGCCCACCTCGAGAGCCACGGCTACGTCGAACGGGTCCCCGACCCCGCGGACCGGCGAGCCAAGCTCGTACGGTCGACGGCCAAGGGAAACGAGCTCTATGCGATCGCGCGGGAGTTCGTCGCCGAGACCGAGGCGGAATGGACCGAGCTCCTCGGCGCCGAGCGGATGCGTCAGCTCCGCGGGATCCTCGAGGATCTCAACGCGGGTCTCTGAATCAGGCGGCGGCGGGCGCGCGAGCGAGCTCGGCGCCGACGGCGACGAGGGTGTCGACCATCGCCCCGGCAGCGAGGCTCCGCGATCCGGCGTCGAGCGTCGCCGCCCAGACGCGGCGGACCGGCGGGTCCGGGACGACCTCGACGATCGCGATCTCGGGGCTCGGGAGCATCAGCGCCAGATCGGGGATCAAAGTGACCCCCATCCCCGCCGACACGAGGGACTCCATGACCGTGTAGTCGTTGCTCTCGTAGGCGATGTCGGGGACGAATCCGGCGCGCTCGCAGCTCCGCAGGGTGAGCTGACGGCAGGAGCTCTCGGAGCTGCCGCAGAGCCACGACTCGTCGGCGAGCTCGGCGATGTCGACGGCCCCGCAGCCGGCGAGCCGGTGGTCGGGCGGCAGCGCCAGGTGCATCCGCTCGTCGATGATCGACGCCATCGCGATGTCGGGGTCGGACTCGAACGGGTGGAGCTCGAAGTCGTAGAGGACGGCGACGTCGAAGCGGCCGCGGCGCAGGTCCGGAAGCGCCTCCTCGGGCTCGGCCTCGGTCAGGCTCAGGCGGACGCCGGGATGGGCCTCGCGGAACCGCGAGATCGCCCGGGTGACGACGGTCGCCGAAGCGCTGGCGAAGCTGACGAGGCGAAGCTCTCCGGTCTCGAGCCCGGAGAGCGACGCCAGTTCGCGCTCGGCCTGCTCGAGCCGGGCCATCGCCGACTCGGCGTGTGCAACCAGCAGCCGGCCGGCGTCGGTCAGCACGGGACCGCTGCGAAGCCGGAGCACGAGCGGCTCGCCGACCTCGGCCTCGAGGTTGGCGATCTGCTGGCTGACGGCCGATTGCGACACGTAGAGATCGTCGGCGGCGGCCGAGAACGAGCCGCGCTCGGAGACAGCGCGGAGGACGCGGAGTCGCTTCAGATCCAGCATGAGGACAGCTTATCAGCAGACCTAGATAAATCTATTGTGCTAATCGCACGCCTCCGGCACCCTGGATCCATCACTTCGCACGCAACCCGATCAAGGAGGCCCGAGATGACCAGCGCGACACTGATTGCAGAGCCCCGCGCCACCGCGGCCGAGCGGCGCCGCGACGAGAGCGTCGAGCGAACCGTTCGCGCGGCGCGCCGCCGCCGGCGCTTCCGCAGCCGTTCGCGCGGCGCGGTCGGCGCTTCGCCGCCCGGCGCCGGGGGCAGACTGCTGCAGCTCTGAGCTCCAGGCTCGATGACCGCGAAGGGCGCCCCCGGGCGCCCTTCGTCGTTCCCGCTCAGTGCTGTTCGAGCGGGGCCATCGTCAGGCCGGCCGCGGCGAGCTGCTCCCAGTAGTGCTCAGCGGGCTCCCGCATTCCGGTCCAGACGATCGCCTGACCGGTGTTGTGGATGGTGTTCGCGAAGGCCATCCCGTTGCCGTAGGTGAGGCCCGGGATGACCCGGGCGAGCGTCGCGGCGACGTGCTCGAAGGTGTTGTGGTCGTCGTTGCGGACGATCACGCGCCAGCCGGCCCCGCCCGATCCCGGTCCGGCCGTCTTCGGTCGCTCGATCGTCTCGGTCGTCATCGCTCGGCCCCTTGTGGGCCAATCTAGCGCGGCCCGGCGGGGCCGGGGGCTATGGGTTGGGGACCTGGACCTTGAGCTTGTCGAAGAACGCGACCGCGTCCTTCTTCTTGACCTTCTGCTTGATCCCGTAGGCGAGACCCGTGCCGGTGCCCTTGACGTCGTCGGGCTCGGGGTCCTTGTAGGAGGTCATCGTCTTGCCGTTGACCTTGCCGACGATCGTGTCGCCCTTGGCGCGGATCTCGAGGACGTTCTTCTTCTTGATCCCCTTGACGGCCTTGTCCTTGCCCTTCTCGAGCACCACCTTGTCCTCGACGAGCTCCCATTTGCGGGTCTTCGGGATCACCCGGAACGTGTACCCGTCCTTGCGGCTCGAGCGGACCATCACGCCGACGAATGCGCCCTTTCGCGCGGCCTTCTCGGTCGCCTCGGTGACCTTGGTCTCGACCTGCACGATCAGGTCGGGCTGGGGCGAGTCGCCCTCGACGGGGGTCTTGAGCTGGCAGACCTGCTTGCCGCCCTTGACCGTGACCCCGAGGGCCGATTTCTTGCGCCAGTTGCGCTTGCACTTCTTCTTCTTGCCCGCCTGCTTCGTGATCGCGTGGTAGTCGGAGCGCGACTTGAACGCGTTGCTGTAGACGGTGATCCCGGCGAACGCGGGAACGGCCGCGGCGAGCGCGGCGAGGATCGTGACTGTCAGTGCGATTCGCTTGATCATCGGTGATGAGCGTAGCCGGGTCGGCGGACCTCGGGAAGGTGCCGGGGAATCGGTGCCTCGAACCTTGCGAACACGCCGATCGGCCAGGAGTAGCGGTCGCGGGTCAGGTTTCGCGCAGGCGCCAGTAACGCTCCAGCCCGAGCCAGGTCAGCTCCGGCGGCATCGCCGAGCGGGTTCGCTCCGCCAGCTCGGGCGGCTCGGCGCCGATCCGCGCCTCGAGGCCGGTCAGGAAGCGCTCGCGGTCGCCGGGCTCGGAGGCCCCGGCGAGGCGCTCGAGGTCGGCCGCCGCCGCGGCCAGATGGCGCTCGGGCTCGGCGACCGAGCCGTAGTGGGTGAGCAGCAGGCGCCGCGGCCTGCGCTCGAGGACCTCCGCGATCGAGGCGCGCCAGCGTTCCAGGTCGATGTCGGGAGGCGGCGTCGGCATCCAGACGGTGTCGCCGGGCGGGATCCGGACCCCGGCGACGTCGCCGACGAACGCGTCGCCGGCCCCGGGGTCGAGGTAGACGACGTGGTGGGAGGCGTGCCCGGGAGCCGCGATCACCTCGAGACCCTCGGCGACCTCGCCGCCGCTCAGGGGGAAGACGTTGCGCTCCGGGACCGGGCGCACCTCGCCCCAGAGCTCCTCCATGCGCTCGCCGTAGAGGCGCGCGGCGCTGCGGAGCAACCGCGAAGGGTCGACGAGGTGCGGGGCGCCGGCCTCGTGGACGTAGACGGGCAGGTCGGGGAAGCGCTCGACCAGCGTCCCGGTCGCGCCGGCATGGTCGAGGTGGATGTGGGTGAGAAGCAGCGCCCGCGGGCGACCGTCGGGCAGCTCGGCGAGGACCGTGTCGATCGTGTTCGCCGGGCCCGGGTCGACGAGCACCCCGTCGCGCTCCCAGACGCCGATCACCCGGTCGAGGCCGAGGTGCCAGGTGTCGATGAGCCGCGGCTCGGGCACGGCGGCGGACCGTACAGGGCGCCGCCGCGGAGGCTGCGATTCGCGCTCGCGAATTAGAATGGCGGCCATGAGCGAGCATCGATTGGACGAGCGGGATCGGCCCTGGGTAATGCGGACGTACGCGGGGCACTCCGACGCCCGGCGTTCGAACGAGCTCTACCGCCGCAACCTCTCCAAGGGACAGACCGGCCTCTCGATCGCCTTCGACCTGCCGACGCAGACCGGCTACGACCCCGACGCCGTCCTCGCCCGCGGCGAGGTCGGCAAGGTCGGCGTCTCGGTCGCCCACCGCGGCGACATGGAGACGCTCCTCGACCAGATCCCGCTGGCCGAGATGAACACCTCGATGACGATCAACGCCACCGCCGCCTGGCTGCTCGGCCTCTACGTGGCGGTCGCCGACGAGCAGGGCGTCCCCCGCGATCAGCTCAAGGGCACGACCCAGAACGACATCATCAAGGAGTACCTCTCGCGCGGCACCTACGCGTTCCCGCCCGAGCCCTCGATGCGGCTGATCGCCGACATGGTCGCGTTCACGGTCAACGAGATCCCGAGCTGGAACCCGATCAACATCTGCAGCTACCACCTGCAGGAAGCCGGTGCCACCCCGGTCCAGGAGATCGCCTTCGCGCTCAGCAACGCGATCGCCGTCCTCGACTCGGTCCGCGAGCGCGGCCAGGTCTCCGAGGAGGACTTCCCGCGGGTCTTCGGCCGGATCAGCTTCTTCGTCAACGCCGGCGTCCGGTTCATCGAGGAGCACGCGAAGCTGCGCGCGATGGGGATCCTCTGGGAGGAGCTCGGACGCGAGCGCTACGGCGTCACCGATCCCCGGTTCCTGCGGATGCGCTACGGCGTCCAGGTCAACTCGCTCGGGCTGACCGAGGCGCAGCCCGAGAACAACGTCCCGCGGATCGTCCTCGAGGCCCTCGCCGTGACGCTGGGGCGCGACGCCCGCGCCCGCGCGATCCAGCTCCCCGCCTGGAACGAGGCGCTCGGTCTCCCCCGCCCCTGGGACCAGCAGTGGAGCCTGCGGATCCAGCAGATCCTCGCCAACGAGACCGACCTCCTCGACTACCCCGACATCTTCGAGGGCTCGAAGGTGATGGACGGGCTCGTCTCCGAGCTGATCGACGGCGCCCGCAGCGAGATGGCGGTCGTCGCCGAGCACGGCGGCGCGACGACCAGCGAGGCCGTCGCGTACATGAAGGCCCGCCTAGTCGAGTCGCACCGCGACCGGCTGACGAGGATCGAAGCCGGCGAGCTCAAGGTGATCGGCCAGAACTGCTTCACCGAGACCGAGGACTCGCCGCTCACCGTCGGCGACGACGGCGGCATCCTCACTCCCGACCCGGAGGTCGAGCGGGAGCGGATCGAGGCGCTCGAGGAATGGAAGGCGGGGCGCGACTCCACCGCCGTCGAGCGGTCCCTCGAAGCGCTGGCGGCGGCCGCCCGCGACGAGTCCGCCAACCTGATGCCGGCGACGATCGAGGCGGCGAAAGCCGGGGTGACGACCGGCGAGTGGGCCGAGGCGCTGCGCGAGGTCTTCGGGCCATACCGCGGCCCGACCGGGCTCGACGGCTCCGCCGCCGGCGGCAACGCCGAGCTTCTCGCCGGGGTCCGCGAGCGCGTCTCCGAGGTCGGCGACGCGATCGGGCACCGGATCCGGATCCTCGTCGCCAAGCCCGGTCTCGACGGCCACTCGAACGGAGCCGAGCAGATCGCGGTCCGCGCCCGCGACGTCGGCATGGAGGTCATCTATCAGGGGATCAGGCTCACACCCGAGGAGATCGCCGCCTCCGCCGTCCAGGAGGACGTCGACGTGGTCGGCCTCTCGATCCTCTCCGGATCGCACCGCGAGCTCGTGCCGCGCGTCGTCGAGCTGATCCGCGAGGCCGGCGTCGACGCGCCCGTCGTGGTCGGCGGGATCATCCCGCCCGCGGACGAGGTGAAGCTGACCGAGGCCGGGATCGCGCGGGTCTACACCCCCAAGGACTTCGACCTGAACCGGATCATGGTCGACATCGCCGAGCTGGTCGCCGACCGGGCGGCCGCCTCGCAGCCGGCCTGAGGCCGGTGGCCGCGATCGAGTTCCCGATCGGCGGGATCGACGACGGCGTCGTTCGGCTGCGTCTGCACGCCGACGCCGACCTCGAACCCGTCGCCGCAGCATCGCTGGATCCCGAGGTGCTGCGCTGGACGCGCGTGCCCGACGACAACGACGCTCGGGCGATGGCGGAGTGGATCGGAGAATGGCGATCCGGTCCCGGCGAGGAGCTCCACCTCGTGATCGCCGACGCCGGGAGCGACGAGCTGCTCGGGGCGATCGGAATCCCTCGGATCGAGCGCGACGAGCGCCGCTGCGAGATCGGCTACTGGCTCGCGGCCGGCGCACGCGGCCGCGGGGTCGCGACCCGGGCGGTGCGCCTCCTGGCGGCCTGGATCTTCGAGGCGCTGCCGGTCGACCGGATCGGGATCGCCGCCGAGCGCGACAACGCCGGCTCCTGCGCGGTCGCCGAGCGCGCCGGCTTCCGCTTCGAGGGTGTGTTGCGCTCCTGGCTCGTGATCAAGGGTGTCCCGCGGGACACCGCCATGTACTCGCTGCTCCGCGGTGAGCTCGCGGAGCAGCCCTGAGCGGTATACATCGCAGTCGTGGAGAGCGTCACCGCCGAGACCGCGCCGGAGCCGGTCGCCGAGACGCCGGCGGAGATGCAGCGCGCCTGGTCGATCGTCAGCTTCAGCACGGTTCCGTTCTGGCTGGCGATGATCGTCGCCCCGCGCAGCCGGTTCACCGCCCGGCTCGTGGGCCGCGCGGCACCCCTTCACGCCGCGCTCAGCGTCGTCTACTCGCTGTCGCTGGTGACCGCCGCGGCGAAGGCGGACGAGCGGATCGACTTCGGCAGCCTCGCCAGCGTCTCGCGGGCCTTCCAGCGGCCCGAGGCCATGCTGGCGGGCTGGACCCACTACATCACCTTCGACCTGTTCGTCGGGAGCTGGATCTGGCGGCAGGCGCTGGCCGAGGGGCGCAGCGCGCGGCTCTCGCTGCTCTTGACCTGGTGGGCGGGGCCGATGGGCACGGGGCTGTTCGCGGCCCGCAGACGGCTCCCGGGCTGGCTCAACTAGCCGCCGCGCGGGCCGCAACGAACTTCCCGGCGGCTCCATCCGGCGTCGCCGGGGTCGGCGAAGCGCCACAATTGGCCTTCAGGCAATGGCGGAAGAGCTGAACACCACGGACCGAAGCGCCTGGCTGCGCTGCTACCGATGCTGGTCGCAGCGGCTCGAGGCCCAGGTCCACTACGACGCGATCCTCCGGATCGACCCCGAGACCGGCGAGCCCGCCGAGCGGATCGACGAGGTCCAGGAGTCGGTCGTCCAGTGCCTCGACTGCATGCACGACCAGCCCCATCTGGCCGTCGAGGAGGGCAAGGTCGTCCCGATCGAGGATCGCTGGGAGCGCCTCGTCGCCGGCACGCCCTGGGTCGCCTCCTGCACCGTCACCGTCGATCAGGACCTGGTCGAGGTCTGCTCGGGTCCCGAGGCCGCCGACAGCCTCACCTACGGCGCCTTCGGCGACGCCGGCACTCGCGAGTTCTTCACCCACGTCCGCTTCCACAAGCACGACGAGGAGCGGATCGTCGTCCACCTCCTCGTCGAGCTCTACGCCCGGTCACCGAACGAGGCGACCGAGGTCCTCGAGTCCGCCGCCCGCGGCCCTCTCGAGATCACCTCGCTGGCCGAGGAGTCCCGCCCGCCGGCGCATGCCGCCGACGAAGCTCACTGAGCATCTCGCATCGGCGTCCCGGTCACCGACCATGCGCCCGCACCCGACTGGGAACCTGACTTGAGAGATCGGAAGCCGTTTCGAATGGGATCGGACCGGAAGGCCGCGCTGCACGAGCCGGCTGTCCCGAGGAGCCACCTCGAGTTTCCGCTCTTCGATTCGCTGCGCGGGTTCGCGGCGCTGTCGGTGCTGGTATTCCACGTGGCCGGCTTCGCGGTCCTGTTCGGCGGATCGATCCCCTGGCCGGTGGAAGGCCTTGCCGCTCATCTCAACGTCGGCGTCACGTTCTTCTTCGTCCTTTCGGCGTTCCTTCTCTATCGGCCGTTCGTCGCCGCGCGGGTCTCGGGCCGCGATCGACCTGCGTTCTCGGGTTACGCCAAGCGCCGCTTCCTGCGGATCGCGCCGGCCTACTGGGCGGCGCTGACCGTCACGGCGATCGTGCCGGGCATGTCCGGCGCGTTCAGCGGCAACTGGTGGGTGTACTACGGCCTCCTGCAGGAGCTCCCGATCTACACGCGCGTGGGGACCTGCGCGGAGATCTCCTACCGATGCGGGATCCCGCCGACGTGGACGCTTGCCGTCGAAGTCATGTTCTATGCGCTGCTGCCCGTGTTCGTGCTGATCCTCGCGCGCATCGGGCGCTCGAGGCGGACCCGGAGCTGGCTGGTGCCCGAGCTCGCCGCGATCTCGGTCCTGGCCCTCGTCTCGCTGCCCATCCAATCCCAGCTTCCGGTGAGCGGGTTGATGCACGCGATCAACTACTCACCGTTCGGGATGGGGCTCTGGTTCGCCCTCGGTCTGGGAGTCGCATCGGTGTCGGTATGGGCCGAGGATCGGATCTCCGAGCCCGGGTGGGTCGGGCTGATCCGGACGAGACCGTGGATTCCGCTGGGAATCGGCGCCGGCCTCTACGTCGCCCTCAGCCTCTTCGTCCTCGAGTCCAATCCGCTGGCGAACGTCGCCTTTCGCAACGTCAACCTGTACATGGTCGAGTTCGTGGCCTTCGGCGTCATCGCGCTGCTGGTCGTCCTTCCAGCCGTCTTCGGCCGCCAGGGTGAAGGCCGGTACCGCTGGATCCTGCGCCATCCGCTGTCGACCTGGCTCGGGCTGATCTCGTACGGGATCTTCCTCTGGCACTTTCCGGCGATCATCCTCCTGATCGACATCGGCGCACCCGATTGGTGGCCGCAGATGAGCTTCGCCGTCCTGCTGGCGGGCACCCTTGCGATCACGATCCCGTGCGCTGCCGTCAGCTACTACGCGATCGAGCGGCCGATCATGCGCTGGAGTCGTCGCTCGAGCATCCAGCGGCCGGATGAAGGCGCCTCGCCCACCCTCGAGCCGGTGACGGCTCGTGCGCCGGCCACCCCCGAACGCGACCCCCTCCTGAAGGACCAATCCGACCCGGGTCCCCCTTAGTCGCGGTCAGCGGAGGAACGAGGTCTCGGGCTCGAGCCGACGAACGAACGCAACGATGAGTTCGATCGCGGCCTCGACGTCGGCGAGCGCGACCATCTCGACCGACGAGTGCATGTAGCGGAGCGGGATCGACACCAGGCCGGTCGCGATGCCGCCGCGTGCGACCTGCAGGGAGTCGGCGTCGGTGCCCGTGTAGCGGCCCGATGCTTCGAGCGTGTAGTCGATCCCCTCCGCCTCAGCGGCGTCGCGCAGGAGGTCGGCGACGATGTGGTTGAGGGTCGAGCCGCGGCCGATGACCGGCCCGGAGCCGAGTGCGTGGTCCCCGTTCTCCTGCTTCGAGATGCCGGGCGCGTCGGTCGCATGGGTGACGTCGACGGCGATCGCGACGTCAGGGTCGAGCGAGAACCCGGTCGTGGCCGAGCCGAACAGCCCGATCTCCTCCTGGGAGACGGCGCAGCCGACGACCCCGACGGCGACGTCGTCGCCCTCGCTGATCCGGCGGGCGACCTCGAGCGCGACGTAGGAGCCGAGGCGGTTGTCCATCGAGCGCGACGCGAGCCGTCCGTTCGGCAGGCTCAGCGGCTCGGCGGCGAGCACGGCCGGATCGCCGACGCTCACGTACTTCAGCGCGTCGTCCTTGTCCTTGGCGCCGATGTCGATGTGCATCGCCTTGATCTCGGTCGGCTTCTTGCGGTCGTCGGGCTCGAGCAGGTGGATCGGCTTCTTGCCGATCACGCCCGGGACCTCGCCGTCGCGGCCCCGGACGATCACCCGCTGGCCGACGAGGTTCTGCGGGTCCCAGCCGCCGATCGGCCCGAACCAGAGGAAGCCGTCGTCGTCGACGTGGCTGACGAACAGGCCGATCTCGTCGATGTGACCGACGATGGCGACCGTCGGGCGATCGTCGGCGACGCCCACGGAGACGGTCGAGGAGCCGAGCACGTCGGCGGCGACGTCGCCGAACGAGGCCGCCTCGCGCCAGACCTCGGCGGCGGGGGTCTCGTAGCCGGACGGGGCCGGGACGCGGATCAGCGCATCGAGGGTCTCGGGGGTCTCGCTCATTCCTGCCTTCCTTCGGGTCAGCTCGTTTGACGTTCCCGACAGCTTCGCAAGCGGCGGGCGTCCGCGCCCGCCCGGCTCACTCCCGCCACTCGCCGCCCGTCGCGACCGGCGGCCAGCCGGCCGCGGCGAGGACCCGGGGGTCGAGGCCGGGGACGGCCGTCGCGACGGCGTGACGCTCGCGCTTCTTGTCGGCGACCAGGCCGGCGTGCTCGTAGACGCGGTCGTTGTCGGCGTAGAGCAGTCGCGGCATCAGCGCCCGCGCCTCCGGATCGGCGAGGCCCGGGACCGCGGCCGCGACCCGGTAGCCGAAATCGGGGTCTCGCTCCCAGCGGACGTCTGGAAGCGCTCCGAGGACGGCTCCGACGAGCGCCGGCCTCACCTCGGCGCAGCCGGGCCGGTCGGCGGGTCCGGCGACGGCGCCCTGCTTGATCGCGAGGATCGGCCGGTCGACCGCCGTCAGCGCCGCCAGCAGCGCGTTGGCGGTCGCCGCGTCGCACGGGCTCGCGCAGTGCTCGAGCCAGAGCAGCACCGCGGTCGCGGGCTCGACCAGGGCGACCGGCGCCAGCGTCCCGATGCCGCGGCAGGGGACGACGACGAAGTCGGCCTCGGAGTCGAAGCCGCCGTCGAGCCCGACCAGCGCCCCCCCGCGCCCGGAGACCTCCGGCTCCCACGGCGGCGGTCCCTCGGGACGGCCGTTGAGGTCGGGGCTCCGGGTCGCGTAGGGATCGGCCAACGAGCTGCCCCGGCCGCTACTCCCCCGGGTTCTTGCGGGGGATCAGGACCGTCCGCTTGAACTCGGCGACGAGCGTGTTGTCCTGCTTGTAGACGCGGGTGTGGACCTTGACGATGCCGCGGTCGAGCTTCGACTTCGACGGCCGCACCTCGAGGACCTCGGACTCGCAGTACAGCGTGTCGCCGTGGAAGACCGGGTTCGGGTGGCTCAGCTCCTCGGTCGCGAGGTTGGCGATCGCCTTGCCGGAGACGTCGCTGACCGACATGCCGAGGGCCAGCGAGTAGACCAGCGGGCCGACGACCACGTTCTTGCCCTGCTGCGACTCGCCTGCGTAGACGTCGTTGAGATGCAGCGGGTGGTGGTTCATCGTGATCAGGCAGAAGAGGTGGTCATCCGATTCGGTGACCGTCTTCGCGGGCCAGTGCTTGTAGACGGCACCTACCTCGAACTCCTCCAGGTAGCGCCCGTAGGCGTGCGCTCCGGACGCCTCGCGACCGGCCTGGTCGGTGATCAGCTCATGGGTCTCGTTGTCGCTCATTGCTCCTCGTTCGCTCTCGTTCGGGGGACTGGGAAGGGTTCGGGCGCCGGCCGGCTCAGCGAACGCGCTTGAGCTTGCCGCGAGCCTCGTGCTTGGCGATCACGCCGCCGAGCAGGCGAATCACCGCCGGGTCGCCACCGACCTTGACGACGCCGTGCTCGTAGGCGGTGCGCCAGTGAGCGAGATCGGCATCGGCGAGGTCGTTGAAGTCGGCGCGCGGCATCGAGATCTCGATCCGCGCGTCCTCGGGCTCCTCCTTGGTGATCTCCGGGCCCGGGGCACTCACCCGGAAGACCTGAACGTCGCCGCGGCCCCGGAGCTCGAGGCGGGCGACGAGCTTCAGCTTCGTCAGCGCCGGCAGCTGCTCGAGCAGCCGCTTGTAGGCGATGACGATCAGGTCCTGGGTTATCGACGACATCCCGGCGCTCAGATCTTGTTGCGCTGCAGCAGCTTCTTGCCGATGACCATCCGCTGGATCTCCGAGGTGCCCTCGCCGATCAGCAGCAGCGGGGCGTCGCGGTAGAGGCGCTCGATCTCGTACTCCTTCGAGTAGCCGTAGCCGCCGTGGATCCGGAAGGACTGCTCGACGCACTCCTTACCGGTCTCGGAGGCGATCAGCTTCGCCATTCCCGCCTCGAGGTCGGAGCGCTGGCCGGCGTCCTTCATCCGGGCCGCCTTCAGCGTCACGAGGCGGGCCGCCTCGATCTTCGTCGCCATGTCGGCGAGCTTGAACAGGATCGCCTGGTGCTGAGCGATCGGCTTGCCGAACGTCTTCCGCTCCTGGCTGTAGCGGAGTGCGAGCTCGAGGGCGCGCTGGGCGATGCCGACGCCACGGGCGGCGACGTTGACGCGGCCGACCTCGAGCGCGTCCATCATCTGCGAGAAGCCCTTGCCGAGGCCCTCCTCCTCGCCGCCGAGGATGCGATCGGGGGAGCAGCGGTATCCGTTGTAGACGAGCTCGGTCGACTCGACGCCCTTGTAGCCCATCTTCTTGATCTGCGGCGGCACCTCGAGCCCGGCGTAATCGCCGCTGTTCACGTGCTCGCCGGGGACCTTCTCGGTGATGAAGCAGGTCATGCCGGTGTGCGGCGGATCGGCCTTGGTGTCGTTCTTCATCAGGGTGAAGACGACGCCGGAGCGGAGGCCGTTGGTGACCCACATCTTCTGGCCGTCTAGGACCCACTCGCCGGTCGCCTCGTCCTTCTTGGCGGTCGCCTTGATGCCCTGGACGTCGGAGCCGACCTCCGGCTCGGACAGCGAGAACGCGGCGCGGATCTCGCCGGTGGCCATCTTCGGCAGGAAGTAGTCCTTCTGCTCGTCGGTGCCGAACTTCATCAGCAGGTAGGAGCCGATGAAGTGGGTGTTGACGACGCCCGAGATCGAGATCCAGCCGCGCGAGAGCTCCTCGACGATCATCGTGTAGGTCGTCAGGTCGAGGCCCATCCCGCCGTACTCCTCGGGGATCGTGACCCCGAAAAGGCCGAGCTCCTTCATCTGCTCGACGATCGGCTCCGGGAACTTGTCCTCGTGGTCGTACTCCTCGGCGACCGGGATGATCTCGTTGTCGACGAAGGAGCGCACCATCTCGGTGATCTCCTTCTGGATGTCGGTCTTCTCTTCGAAGGTCGGGGCGTCTACGGCCATGTTCTGGACGGCTCCTGCGGGGATCTGGGGCGGTTTCGGGACTGGTCGCGGCCCCGCGGGCTTGCGCGTTCTCGCGGCGGCCTGCGACGGGCGAAGGATACCGGCGCCCGGGTTCGGACGCGGAAAGCGAAGAGGCTCCCCCGGACCGTTCCGGGGGAGCCTCTCGGCCTTCAGGTGGTTATCGGACGGCTCAGCCGCCGGTGGTCGCGTCGGTCGAGCTGCCGCCGAGCTCGATCCCCGCGTCCGACAGGCTCTGCGCCGCCTGCGTCAGCTCGGTCTGGAAGTCCAGGCCGGCCTGCTGGAGCGCCGTCGCGGCCTCCTGGAGTGCCTGCTTGTCGCCCGACTCCGCCGCGTCGCTGACATCGGTCAGCTTCGAGGAGAAGTTCTCGAGCGCAGAGAGGGTCTGATCGTGGCCCTCCTGGGCGTCCGGGGGCGGCTGGAGCGCGCTGAACTCGTCGATCGCGCCCTGGATCTCGTCTTCCGCCTCGTTGACGAGATCGGCGAACTGCGCCTCGTCCTTGGAGTTGGAGATCTCGGTGCCGAGCTGCTGGAAGTTGGTGCCGAATTCGAGCAGGATCGCCTGTGCCTGCTGCGCGTACTCCTCGTTGCTGAGGGCCTCGGAGCTGCTGCTGTCGCTGCTGTCGGTGCTGTCGTCGCTGCCGCAACCGGCGAGCGCGATCAGCCCGACGAGGGCGAGGATGATGAGCGGAATTCTGAGAAGTCGCATGTAACTCCCTGGTCGGGGCCCTCCGATCGGGCCGATTGCGGGCTGCAGTCTACGTGCGAGGGGGACGTAACCGCGGCTCGGGGCTCCGGTAGCGTCCGCGCCCCCACGTCCAGAGACTTCCAGGAGCAGAATGAGAAACCCACGCCAGTTCTTCGAGCCCCTCGCCATCGGCGCTCCCGATCCGGTGCTCGAGGTCCCCTTCCGGCCCTCGCGGATGATCCACTTCTTCGACGCCTCGAACGAGAAGATGGCGGCCAAGGTCCCCGACATGGCCAAGCAGGCGGACATCCTGCTCGGCAACCTCGAGGACGCCGTCCCGGTCGACAAGAAGGTCGCCGCCCGCGACGGCCTCGTCAAGGTCGCGAACGACGTCGACTTCGGCGAGACCCAGCTCTGGACCCGCGTCAACTCGCTCGAGAGCCCCTGGGTGCTCGACGATCTGACGACGCTGGTCACCGAGATCGGCGACAAGCTCGACGTGATCATGGTCCCGAAGGTCGAGGGCGCCTGGGACATCCACTACGTCGACCGGCTGCTCGCTCAGCTCGAGGCCAAGGCCGGCGTCAAGCGGCCGATCCTCGTCCACGCGATCCTCGAGACGGCCCAGGGCGTCGTCAACCTCGAGGAGATCGCCACCGCGAGCCCACGCATGCAGGGGATGAGCTTCGGCCCCGCCGACCTCGCCGCCTCGCGGCGGATGAAGACGACGCGGGTCGGCGGCGGCCACCCCGGCTACCTCGTCATCAACGATCCCGACCCCGAGGACCCCGAGGCGCCGCGGGCGACCGCCCAGCAGGACCCGTGGCACTACTCGATCGCCCGCATGGTCGACGCCTGCACTTCCGCCGGGATCCTGCCGTTCTACGGCCCCTACGGCGACATCAAGGACGTCGCCGGCTGCGAGGCGCAGTTCCGCTCCGCCTTCCTGCTCGGCTGCGTCGGCACCTGGACGCTCCACCCGGTCCAGATCGGGATCGCCAAGAAGGTGTTCAGCCCCGACCCGGACGAGGTCAAGTTCGCCAAGAAGGTGATCGAGGCGATCCCCGACGGCAAGGGCGTCCACATGATCGACGGCAAGATGCAGGACGACGCGACCTGGAAGCAGTGCAAGGTCATGGTCGACCTCGCGGAGATGCTCGCCGAGAAGGATCCGGAGCTGAAGGAGGCCTACGGGCTCTAGGCCGCGGGCCGGGCCCGGTTTGGATTCCTGCTCTATGAATGAGAGCAGGAATGCTCTAGAACTTAGAGCGATCCTGCTCTATCCTCTGGAGCGATGAATCCATTCCGCTACAGCGAGCCGGTTCCGCCGGCGGAGCTGATCGACCGCGACGAGGAGACGAAGGTCCTCGTCGAGACCGCCGTCAGCGGCAACAACAGCCGCCTCGTGGCGCCTCGCCGGTACGGCAAGACGTCGCTGCTGAACCGGCTCGGCGACGCGGTCGCGAAGGAGGGCTGGAACGCCGTCTACGTCGACTTCTTCGGGGTCCTCACCCTCGCCGACGTCAGCGCCCGGGTCGAACGCGCCTACGCCGACCAGCTCCAGGGGCCGGTCGCGGCCTGGTTCGCCGGCTTCCGCCGCCGCCTCCGGCCGAGCCTGCGGATCGGGGCCGACGAGGGCGTCGGCGCCGAGCTCGACCTCGCGCTCGATCCCGCTGCCGAGCCGCCCCTGCTCGAGCGCCTCTCGATCCCGAAGCGGATGTTCGAGCGGACCGGGACGCGGACCCTCGTGGTGTTCGACGAGTTCCAGGACGTGCTGACCGCCTCCGACCGCGCCGACGCCGTGATCCGCAGCGAGATCCAGCATCACGGGGATGCCGCGAGCTACGTCTTCGCCGGCTCTCAGCTCGGGATGATGCGGAGCCTCTTCGCCGACAAGCGCCGGGCGCTCTACGGGCAGGCGCGGGCGCTCGACCTCTCCCCGCTCGACCCGGCCGACGTCGCCGAGTACGTGGACCGACGGTTCCGCGACACGAACCGCGACGCCGGCGAGGCGATCGGCCCCCTCCTCGACCTCGCCCAGGGCCACCCGCAGCGGACGATGCTGCTCGCCCACCTCCTCTGGGAGCGGACTCCCCCGGGCGGCCGGGCGTCGGAGCAGGAGTGGCTCGACGCCGCCCGGCGGGCCATGGTCGAGGTCCAGGACGAGCTGCGAGCGATCTGGACCGGCCTCAGCGCCGGCCAGCGGCGGGTCCTGACGGCGGTCGCCGAGAACCGCGAGGGCATCTACGCGGCGGGACGCCGCCACGGCGGCTCGCGCGGCGGCTCGGCGAAGGCGGCCGTCGACGTCCTCGTCGACACCGGCGAGATCTACGCCGACCCGGCGACGACGACCGGATACCGGGTCGTCGACCCGCTCCTCGGCGAGTGGGTCGCAGGCGGCAGGATGGGCACATGAGCCGCGCCCTGATCCACCCGATGCGAGTCCGCTTCGCCGAGTGCGACCCGCAGGGCATCGTCTTCAACTCCCGCTACCTCGAGTACTTCGACGTCGCGATGACCGAGATCTGGCGCGAGGCCCTCGGGCCCTACGAGCAGGCGACCGCCGAGGCGGGCGTCGACCTGGTCGTCGCCGAGGCCGGGATCCGCTACCGGGACTCGCTGCGCTTCGACGACGTCTTCGATCTGCGGGCGACGGTGCGGCGGATCGGCACGACCTCGATGGTCACTGCGATCGCGGTCCTCCGCGACGAGGTCGTCGTCGCCGAGGGCGAGCTTCGCCACGTGTTCGTCGGCCGCGAGGACGCGCGCCCGACCCCGATCCCCCCTGCCGTCAGGGCGGCGTTCGAGCCCTACCTCGAAGCCGGCGCCGCGCCGGATCCCGCCTGAGGCCGAGATGCTCGATCATCTGCGGTCGTGAGCGCCGAGGAAGCAGTCGACCCGCGCCGGCGGCGGATCTACGTCACCGGCCACCGCAACCCCGACACCGACTCGATCGCGTCGGCGATCGCCTATGCCGAGCTGAAGCAGCAGATCGATCCCGAGAGCGAGTACGTGCCGGTGCGGCTCGGCAAGGTCAACGCACAGACGGCCTGGGTCCTCGAGCGCAGCGGCGCGGCTCACCCGGATCCGATGGTCCACGTCTTCGTCCGGGTCAGCGACGTCATGCAGGAGTCGTTCCCGATCGCCGACCACCGCCAGGCGCTGCGCGAGGTCGGCCGGACGATGGCAGCCGGCGACCTCGACATCGTCCCGATCGTCGGCGACGACGGCGAGCTGATCGGGGTGATGACCGAGCGCGCACTCGCCCACCGCTACATCCGCGAGACCGGCAAGACGCACAGCCTCGCCGACGCGCCGACCACGGTCTCGGCGATCGTCGGCGTCCTCGACGGCGAGTTGATCGAGGGCGACGAGGGGACGGTCTCCGGCCGGGTCTGGGTCCACTCCATCGACGCCTCCCGCAGCGACAGCCGGATCTCCGGCGGCGACATCGTGGTGGTCGGCAACCGCGCCGACGCGCAGCGGCAGTCGATCGAGCTCGGCGCCGCCGTCCTCATCACCAGCAACGGGATGCCGCCGGCCGACGGCATCCGCGAGCTCGCCCGCGAGCGCGGCGCCCGGATCATCATCAGCCCGCTCGACTCCTACGTGAGCTGCCGCATGGTCACGCTCGCTTCTCCCTGCGAGGGCATGGCAGACCGCTCGCCCCTGACCGTCGACCCCGACGATCTCGTCGTCGACATCTCCGAGCAGATCAAGGACGTCCACTACCGGGCCGCCGTCGCAGTCGACTCGCGCAACCGGCCCGTCGGCCTGCTGACCCGCAGCGACCTGGTCTCGCCCAAGCCGCGACGGGTGATCCTCGTCGATCACGCCGAGGCGGCACAGAGCGTCCCCGGCGTCGAGCAGGCCGAGATCGTCGAGATCCTCGACCACCACCACATCGGCTCGATCGAGACCCGGATCCCGGTCACCGCGACCTTCGACCCGGTCGGATCGACCGCGACGTTGATCACGGAGCGCTTCATCGGTCATGAGATCGAGCCGATGGACTCGACGGCGGTCCTGCTCCTCTGCGCGATCCTCAGCGACACCGTCCTGCTGAACTCGCCGACGACGACCGATCGCGACCGGGCCGCCATCGACTACCTCGAGGACCTGATCGACGTCAACGCGATCCAGCTCGGGCGCGAGATGTTCGACTCGACCTCCGACGTGTCCGAGGTCTCGGCGCGCGAGATCGTCTCCCGCGACGCCAAGGAGTACACGCTGCCCTCGGGCGAGCTGATCTCGATCGCTCAGATCGAGACCGTCGGGACCAGGGTCCTGGAGCGCCGCGCCGAACTCGCCGGCGCGATCGCCGAGGTCCGCGATCGCAACGACTACGCGCTGGCGGCGCTGATGGTGACCGACATCCTCGAGCAGCGGACGATGCTCGTCACCGCCGGCGACGACTCGGTCGTCAGCCGTGCCTTCGGCGAGCCCGGCGAGGACGGGCTCTTCGAGCTTCCCGGCGTGATGAGCCGCAAGAAGCAGGTCGCCCCCGTCCTGCTCGGCGCCTGAATCGCGGCGCTCAGATCCCCTTGCGGTGGGTGATCCGGCCGCCGACCGTGGTCAGCCGCGCAGTCGAGTTGGAGACCTTCGTCAACGGCACCCCGAGGATGTCGCGGTCGAGGACGACGAGATCGGCGGCGAGACCCGGCCGGATCCGCCCGCTCAGCGTCTCCTGGTGGAGTTGGTAGGCGGAGTTGCGGGTGTGCATCGTGATCGACGCCGGCAGGCTGATGCCCTCGGAGCGCTGCAGCGGCTTCGGATAGCCGGCGTAGACCTCGTCGGCCGTGCGGTTGACCGCCATCTCGACCTGCCGCAGCGGGAGCAGCGGGTCGACGGGCCAATCGCTGCCGCCGCAGAGCATCGCCCCCGCCTTCTTCAGGCTTCCGGCGGGATAGACGTTGCGGAAGCGGCCCTTCCCGATGTAACCCCGGAGACGGTCGATCGTGTAGCTGTCGCGCTCGGCCCACTGCATCTGCATGCTCGCGAGGACTGCGAGCTCGCCGAAGCGGCGGAAGTCGGCGGGGTCGACGAGCTCGAGGTGCGTGATCGTGTGGCGGTTGTCCGTCCGGCCGTTGGCGCCGATCGCCGCCTCGAAGGAGTCAAGCGCGGTGCGGACCGCGCGATCGCCGATGGCGTGGACGTGGACCTGCCAGCCGGCGGCGTCGGCCGCCACGATCGCCCGTCGCGCCACCTTCGGCCGCCAGTAGGTCGGCCCGCGGTCCCTTCCCTCGACCCAGTGCGGGTGCTTCTTCGTGCCTTCGTTGACCCGGTACGGCTCGAGCAGCGCGGCGGTCTGGGTCGGGTACTCGATCACGCCGTCGAAGAACAGCTTCAGGTTGTCGATCTCGAACCCGGGCCCGGCGTAGGTCGATCTGAGGTCGGCGACGCGCTCGAGCATCGCCGCCGGATCGCGCGCCTCCTCGGCCTCGACGAGCAGGGCCACGTGCGGTCGCAGCGGCAGCTCGCCGCGGCCGGCCAGGGTCGCGAGCGCCTTCAGCTCGGTCTCGTCCGCCGCCGCGTGCAGGCAGGTGGTGATGCCCATCTTCGCCATCACCCCGTAGCCCGCGGCCAGCGCATCGGCATCGTCCTCGGTCGTCGGCGGCGGGATCAGCCGGTAGACGAGGTTGATCGCATTGTCGTGGAGGATGCCGGTGGGACGACCTCGGCGGTCGCGGACGATCTCGCCCCCGGGCGGGTCCTTCGTCCTGGCGTCGATCCCGGCGAGCTTCAGCGCCCGCGAGTTGACGAGGGCGATGTGGCCGTCGATCGCGTAGACGAGGATCGGCCGCCGGGTGTCGAGGGAGTCGAGGTCCTCGCGGGTCGGCAGCACGTCCATCGCCGAGGCGTCCCAGAGCGACACGTTCAGCCACCCGTCCGGCTCCTGGCCCGCCGACTTCGCGAGGAGCTTCCCGATCCGCTTCAGGAACTTCGGGATGTCGAGGATCGCGTAGTTCAGGCTCGGCGCCGTCAGGAGCTGGCCGCCGGAGAAGGGATGGGAGTGACCGTCGTGGATCCCCGGCATCACCGTGCCCCCGCGCGCATCGACGACCTCGGTCCCGGGGCCCGCGTACGCCATCACCTCGGCGTCGGAGCCGACGGCGGTGATCAGCCCTCCGGTCACGGCGACGGCCGCGGCGGCGGGGACCGACGGATCCACCGCGACCACCGAGCCGTTGCGGACGATCAGGTCGGCGACGCCGTTGCGCCGGCCGAACGCGACGCCCGGACCGGCGAGGGCAGCGGCGCCGGCGGCGGCGGCCCCGCGCGCGACGAAGCCCCGGCGCGACATCGGACGCGTCCCTCTCCCTCCGGATTTCCGCCCGGCGGACATCCGCGTTCGACCTTACCTCCCTTGACTACAAAGTCAACGGACAACCGCGTCGTGGCGCTCGGAGAGACCGGACCGCCCCGCGCTACCGGTGCGTCGGTCCTGACGGCTCCCGGGCCATCAGGCCAGTTTCGCCTTCAGGCCCTCGAGCTGGGACCTGACCTCGGCCGGGAGGTTGTCGAACTTCGCGAGGTGCTCCTCGACCTGCGGCAGCTCGGCGGCCAGCGCCTCGGTGTCGACGGCCAGCAGCTCGGCCATCGCCTCCTCGCTGATGTCGAGTCCCTCGGTGTTGAGCTCACCCGGGGCGGGAACGTTGCCGATCGGGGTCGCGACGACCTCGGACTCGCCGTTGCAGCGGCGGAAGACCCACTCGAGGACGCGGCTGTTCTCGCCGAAGCCCGGCCAGATGAACTTCCCGTCGGCGTCCTTGCGGAACCAGTTGACGTAGAAGATCTTCGGCAGCTCGGCGCCGCTCTCACGGCCGATCTCGAGCCAATGCTCGAAGTAGGCGCCCATGTCGTAGCCGCAGAACGGCAGCATGGCGAACGGGTCGAAGCGGAGCTGCCCGACGGTGCCGAAAGCGGCGGCCGTCATCTCCGAGGACATGGTCGCGCCGAGGAACACGCCGTGCTCCCAGTCGAAGGCCTCGCGGACGAGCGGGACCACCGAAGCGCGGCGACCGCCGAACAGGAAGGCGTCGATCGGGACGCCCTCGGGGTCCTCCCACTCCGGCGCCATCGACGGAGCCTGGGCCGCGGAGACGGTGAAGCGGGCGTTGGGGTGGGCGGCCGGGGTCTCCGAGTCGGGAGTCCAGTCGTTGCCGTGCCAGTCGACGAGGTGCGCCGGCGGCTCCTTCGTCATCCCCTCCCACCAGATGTCGCCATCGTCGGTCAGCGCGCAGTTGGTGAAGATCGTGTCGCCCTCGACCGCCTTCATCGCGTTCGGGTTGGTCTCGTAGCCGGTACCGGGCGCGACGCCGAAGAAGCCGGCCTCGGGGTTGATCGCGTAGAGCTTGCCGTCGTCGTGGAACTTCATCCACGCGATGTCGTCGCCGATCGTCTCGACCTTCCAGCCCTCGAGCGACGGGATCATCATCGCCAGGTTGGTCTTGCCGCAGGCGGACGGGAACGCGCCGGTGACGTACTTGACCTCGCCGGCCGGCGACGTGAGCTTGAGGATCAGCATGTGCTCGGCCATCCAACCCTCGTCGCGGGCCATCGCCGAGGCGATCCGCAGCGCGAGGCACTTCTTGCCGAGCAGCGCGTTGCCGCCGTAACCCGAGCCGAACGACCAGATCTCACGGGTCTCCGGGTAGTGGACGATGTACTTCGTCTCGGCGTTGGTCGGCCAGGTGCTGTCCTCGGCGCCGTCGGCGAGCGGATCGCCGACCGAGTGGACGCAGGGGACGAACTCGCCGTCGGCGCCGAGCGCCTCGAGCGCGCGGGCGCCCATCCGGGTCATGATCCGCATCGAGACGACGACGTAGGGGGAGTCGGTGAGCTGGACGCCGATCTGCGACTTGTCGGAGCCGAGCGGGCCCATCGAGAACGGGACGACGTACATCGTCCGTCCCGCCATGCAGCCCTCGAACAGCCCGGAGAGCGTCTCACGCATCTCGGCCGGCTCCATCCAGTTGTTGTTCGGGCCGGCGTCGTGCTCGTTCTCGCTGCAGATGTAGGTGCGGTCCTCGACCCGGGCGACGTCGCTGGGGTCGGACCAGGCGAGGTAGGAGTTCGGGCGCTTCGCGTCGGCGAGGCGGCGGAAGGTGCCGGCCTCGACGAGCTCGTTGCAGAGCCGGTCGTACTCCTCGGCGGAACCGTCGCACCAGTGGATCGACTGGGGCGTGGTCAGCTGAGCGATCTCGTCCACCCAGCTGGTCAGAGCCTCATTCTGGGTCGGCGCCTCGGGCGCGGCGGTTGCGTCGGTCATCGTGGGGTTGCTCAACTCCTATCTCGGGGTGCTGCCGTTGGACGCCGCTGCAGTTGGCAGGGTCGGCGATATGCAGACGTAGGGATGCAGTTCATTGTGCCGGAAAGCCTCTGTTCATGCCCGGGGGGTGACTTCGTATTGCCCACGTGGCTGACTACGTAACGGGGTCGCCGAGCTGAGCTGCGACGGCCCCGGCAGCCTCGCGGCCGGAGCCGACGGCGCCGTCCATGTAGCCGTTCCAGACCGTCGCCGTCTCGGCTCCCGCCCAGTGGATCGGGCCGACCGGCTCGCGCAGCGCCGCGCCGTTGTCGCTCCAGGCGCCGGGCGGCATGAAGCCGCCGTAGCAGCCGCGGGACCACTCCTCGGCCGCCCAGGCCTGATCGACGTAGTGGGCGGGGTCGGCCGCCTCGGGCCCGAACAGGCGCGCGAAGCAGCCGGCGACGATCCGCCGGCGCTCGGCCCGATCGAGGTCCATCGCCTCGCGGGCGGCGCGCCCCTCGAGGAAGCCGAGGAGAACGCCGGGGGTGCCGTCGGGCGGCGAGTTGTCGAACCCGACCGAAACCGGCCCGGTGACGCTGGTGACCGCGCCCGAGAGACCGCGCTCGCGCCAGAAGGGGCGCTCGTAGACGGCCATGCACTTGACGACGCTGCCCTGCACCATCCGCTGCGAGAGGCCGTCGCGGACCGCGGGCAGCGGCGGGTCGTAGGCGATCCGCCCGGCGAGGGTCGGCGGCACGGCGACGATCGCCCGCCGGGCGCGGACCGCGATCCGGTCGCCGGTCGCGACGACGCGGTCGGCTGCCCACTGGATCCGCCGCACCGGATTGGCGAGCTCGACGACGCCGTCGCCGAGCTGCTCGGCCATCCGCAGCGAGATCAGCTGCGTGCCGCCGACGACCCGGTCCTGCTGGGCTCCGCCCTCGGTGTCGGTGAGGATCTCGATCGAGCCCGCCGAGCGGATGTAGAAGAGGACGTGGAGGAGGGAGACGTCGCGCGGCTCGGCGGCCCAGACGCCGATGATCGCCAGCCGGAGGATGTCGCGGGCGACGCCGGTGCGGACGTTGCGCCGCATCCAGGACTCGAACGTCTGCCCGTCCCACGACCCGGCCTTCGGAGCCCGCCATGGCGCCTCCGGCGGGACGGCGGCCGCCATCCCATTGAGCCGCTTGAGGACGAGCCCCACCTCGGCGAGCCCGAGCGGGTTCACCTTCGGGATCGTCCCCTCGTATCGGCCGATCCTGCCGCCGCGCTCGAACAGATTCGTCCCCGCCGAGTGGGTGGGGAACGTCTCGAGGCCGAGCTCGGCGATCAATCCGTTGACCCGGTCCTGGGTCGGTCCGACCCACTGGGCGCCGAGCTCGACGACCTTGTCGTCGCCGATCGGCTCGTTCAGCGTGCGGCCGCCGACCCGGTCGCGGGCTTCGCAGACGACGACGCTGCGTCCGGCGGCGGCGAGTGCCCGGGCCGCGGCCAGCCCGGCGAGGCCGGCGCCGATGACGACGACGTCGGCATCCCTCGACTCGGCGTCGCGACGACCGAACATGCGGCCGATCCTATTCGCCGCCGACGCGGTAGGGTTCCGGCCCGCTCGGGGTGCCGATCGCACGCCGGCCACACCCCACTCATGCGCTTCTACGAATTCGAATCACGTCGCCTCGTCGAGCGGGCCGGGATCCCGGTGACGAAGTACGGCTTCGCCAAGACCGCGGACGAAGCCCGGGCGGCCGCCGCCGAGATCGGCGGCCCGGTAGTCGTCAAGTCGCAGGTCCTGACCGGCGGCCGGATGAAGGCGGGTGGCGTCAAGTTCGCCGACACGCCGGGTGAGGCCGCCGAGCACGCGGAGGCGATCCTCGGGCTCGAGATCAACGGCCACATGCCGGTCGGTGTGCTCGTCGACCCCAAGGCCGAGGTCGAGCAGGAGTACTACGCGGCGGTCCTCTGGGACGGCCGCGCGAAGCGCCCGATGATGCTGTTCAGCGACATGGGCGGCATCGACATCGAGCAGGTCGCCGAAGAGCATCCCGACCACGTCGGCCGGGGCCACATCTCGAACCTGCACCCGATCGCCGACTTCCGCGCCAAGGAGACGGTCGCCCGCTGCGGGATGACCGGATCCGAGCTCGGCCGCGCCACCCGCGTCCTCGCCGGCCTCGCCCGCCTGCAGCGCGACTACGACATGACGCTCGCCGAGATCAACCCGGTCGCGCGGCTCGCCGACGGCTCCTTCGTCGCCCTCGACGCGCACATGGAGATGGAGGACGAGGCGGTCGGACGGCACCGGAAGGTGCTCGAGTCGATCGGCGTCGATCTCTCCGAGCCGCGCGAGGACTACGAGCCCTCGGAGTTCGAGCGCAACGTCAAGGCGATCGACTCCGCCGATCACCGCGGCGTCATCCAGGGCAAGGACCACGGCTTCCACGGCAACCTCGGTCTCGTGATCGGTGCCGGCGGCGGCTCGCTGACCCTCACCGATGCGGTCCGCAGCCAGGGCGGCAAGCCCGCCAACTACGCCGAGATCGGCGGCAACCCCTCGGTCGCCAAGTCGAAGGGGCTGGCGATGGAGGTCCTGAAGAAGGACGGGGTCGAGAAGATCGCGGTGATGATGTCGATCGTCTCCAACACCAGGGTCGACATCGTCGCCCGCGGCGTCATCAAGGCCTGCCTCGAGCTCGGCAAGGATCCGGCCGAGACGATCGCCATCTTCCGGATCCCGGGCGCCTGGGAGGAGGAGGGCTACAAGATCCTCGACAAGTACGGGGTCGAGTACGCCGACCGCACCACATCGATGTGGGATGCCGCCGGTACCGCGGTCGCCAAGATTCAGGGAGGAGCCCAGTGAGCATCCTCCTGAACGAGGACTTCACCTTCATCGTCCAGGGCATCACCGGTCGCGAGGCCGTGAACCTGACCCGCGAGTGCCTCGACTACGGCGCGAAGATCGTCGGCGGGGTCACCCCCGGCCGCAAGGGCCGCGAGGTCCACGGCGTTCCCGTCTTCGACACCGTCGAGCAGGCGGTCGAGCACCACGGCTCTCCCCCCGACGGCGCCGTTGCAACCGTCCCCCCCGCGTTCACCAAGGACGCCGTGATGGAGGCGATCGAGAACGGGATCAAGCTGATCGTCATCGTCACCGAGCGCATCCCGCGGCGCGACGTCGCCGAGATGGTCGAGCTCGCGAACGAGCGCGGCGCCCGGATCATCGGCCCGAACTGCCTCGGCCTGATCTCCCCCGGCGTCGCGAAGATGGGCGGGATCGGCGGTCCCGCCAAGGACGCGCGCAAGGCCTACGAGCCCGGCCGGGTCGGCGTGATGTCGCGCTCGGGAGGGATGACGACGGAGATCTCCTCCTCGCTGACGGCGGCCGGCCTCGGCGTCTCGACCGCCGTCTCGATCGGCGGCGACGCGATCATCGGCTCGACCTACGCGGAGCTGATGCCCCTCTTCGAGGCCGACGAGCAGACCGAGGCGATCGTGATCTACACCGAGCCCGGCGGCCGGATGGAGGCCGAGCTCGTGGACTGGCGCGAGGCCAACGACTCGCGGCTTCCGATCGTCGCCTTCATGGCCGGCAAGTTCATGGACGACGAGGAGATGCAGGGCATGAGCTTCGGCCACGCCGGCACGATCGTCGAGGGCAAGGAGGACTCGGCGACCGAGAAGATCGCCCGCCTCGAGGCCGCCGGGATCCCGGTCGTCGAGCGGATCCACGAGATCCCCGACGTCGTCAAGGAGAAGCTCGGTGGCTGACCTGGACGGAACGTTCATCGAGGTCGAGGTCACGTCCGACGCGGCGTCCGACGTCGAACTCGCCCGCAAGCTCGAAGAGGTCTGCCCGGTGGACATCTTCGCCGCGACCGATTCCGGCGTCGAGATCGTCCGCGGCAATCTCGACGAGTGCGTCCTCTGCGAGCTCTGCCTCGACGCCGCGCCCGACGGCGCCGTCGTCGTCCGCAAGCTCTACGACGGCACCGAGCTGAAGCGCTAGGCGGTCGCCGGCCGGCACGGCCGGCGGTACCGTTCCGCGTTGCAGCCGGACCCGCCGAATGAACTTCACCGAGGACGTACTCAGCAGCTTTCCCGCAGCCCGCCTGGCGATGGTCACCGTCGCCGAGGACGGCGAGCGCCGCGAGTGGGGCTTCGGCGAGGTCCTGACGCGGTCGTCGGGGCTCGCCGGGGCGCTGGTCGCGCGCGGCGTCGGCCGCGGCGACGTCGTCATGACGCTGATCGGAAATCGCCCCGAGTGGGTGCTGGCGATGCTGGCCTGCTTTCGGATCGGCGCCGTCGCCCTTCCGTGCAACACCCAGCTCCGCCGCGCCGACCTCGCCCACCGGATCGCGGTCAGCGATCCCGCCATCGCCCTCGGCGAGGCAAGCCTGCTCGCGCAGCTCCCCGACGGCGTCCCCTGCATGGACCTGGCCGAGATCGGCGCCGTCCTCGACGAGGAGCGCCCGCAGGAGCCGCCCGCTCCGGCCGCCGACCTCGATCCGGCCGACCCCGCCCTGATCGTCTTCACCTCGGGCACGACCGGGCCGGCGCGGGCGGCGGTCCACCCCCAGCGCTATCTGCTCGGGCAGCAGCTGCAGGCCGAGCACTGGTTCGGGGCCCGCGAGGGCGAGCTCGCCTGGTGCACGGCGGCGAGCGGCTGGTCGAAGTCGGCCCGTAACGCCTTCATCGCGCCCTGGCTCGCCGGCGCCGCGGCCTACCTGCGGGAGGGCCGCTTCGAACCGGCCGAACGGCTGGCGATCTGCGAGCGCGAGCGGATCAACGTTCTCTGCCAGGCGCCGACGGAGTATCGGATGCTCGCGAAGCGGACCGAGCTCCGGCCGGTCGCGTGCCTGCGCCGGCTCGTCTCCGCCGGCGAGCCCCTGAACGCGGAGGTGATCTCGGCGTTCCGCGAAGGGATGGGGCTCGACATCCACGACGGCTACGGACAGACCGAGACCGGCGCGCTGACCGGCGCGCTGACCGGCGGTGAGGTCCGCGACGGCTCGATGGGCCTCCCCCTTCCCGGGATCGAACTGCGGATCGAAGAGGGGGAGCTGCTGTTGAAGACCGCGAGCTGCCCGACGTTCTTCAGCCGCTACATCGGGTCGGAGCCCTACGCGGAGGAGTGGTGGCGAACCGGCGACCTCGTCCGCGCCGACGCGGACGGCTACCTCTGGTTCGAGGGCCGCAGCGACGACGTGATCCTCTCCTCGGGCTACCGGATCGGCCCCTTCGAGGTCGAATCGGCGCTGATCTCCCACCCCGCGGTCTCCGAGGCCGCGGCGGTCGCGGCGCCCGATCCCGAACGCGGCTCGGTCGTCCGGGCGGTCGTCGTGCTCCGCGACGGGGTCCCCGGCGACGAGCTCGCCCGCGAGCTCCAGGACCACGTCAAGCGGCAGACCGCCCCCTACAAGTACCCGCGAATCGTCGACTTCGCCGACTCGCTCCCGAAAACGGCCAGCGGCAAGATCAAGCGGGCGGAGCTGCGGGCCGGCGGCACGACGTGACCCCCCGGCTCGGGGACCCGGCGGCGGCCGCGGGGCCGGGCCCGGGATCGGGGGCGACGTTCGGCGCGCTGTTCGCTGTCACCCTCCTCGTCCTTCTCTCCATCGGCGCCACGCTCCCCGTCCTGCCGCAGTACGTGAAGGGCCCGATCGGCTCGACCGACCTCGCGGTCGGCGTCGTCACCGGCGCCTACGCGATCACCGGGCTCGCGTTCCGGCCGCTCGCCGGCAGCTTCGCGGACCGCCGCGGCCGCAAGCCGGTGGTGATCGCGGGCACGATCGTCACGGTGGTCGCGAGCCTCCTCTACTTCCTGCCGCTCGGGGTGGCGGGACTCATCGCCGCCCGCCTGATCCTCGGCGCCGGCGAGGGCGTCGTCTACACGGCGAGCTCGGCCTGGGTCGTCGACATCACCGACCCGGCCCGCCGCGGCCGCATCATCGGCCTCTACGGCCTCGCGATCTGGGGCGGGCTCTCGTTCGGGCCGCCGATCGGCGACTTCCTGCACCGGGCGGTCGGCTTCGGGGCCGTCTGGGCCTTCGCCGCCGCCGCGCCGCTGATCGCCGCGCTCGTCGCCGCCCGGATCCCGGAGCCGCCGCGCCCGGCGCCGGAGCCGGCCGACGACGGGCGCACCCGGCTGTTCGCCCGCGAGGCGATCGGGCCGGGCCTCGCGATGACGATGGCGACGCTCGGCTACGCGGCCCTCGCGGGATTCATCGTCCTCCACCTCGACGACCGCGGCATCGCCCACGGCGCGAGCATCTTCACCGCATTCGCGCTGACCGTGGTCGCAGCGCGGGTGCTGTTCGGCTGGCTCCCCGACCGCTTCGGCGGCATCCGCTGCGCCGTCGGGGCCGGCCTGCTCGAGGCGGCCGGCCTGCTCGCGATCGCTCTCGCGGGAAACCTCGCGGTCGCCCTGGCCGGTGCGATCGCGGTCGGCGGCGCGTTCTCGCTGATCTTCCCGAGCCTCGTCCTGCTGGTCATGGACCGGGTCCCACCCAACCGCCGCGGGATCGCGATGGGCACCTTCACGGCCTGCTTCGATCTCGGGGTCGGCATCGGCGCGCCGATCGCCGGCGCGGCGGCGGCGCTCGGCGGCTACGGCTGGTCATTCGCGGTCGCGGCGCTGGCGGCGGTCGGCGCGAGCGCCCTCGCGCTCGTCGTCGGCAAGCGGCGGATCGCGCCCGTCGGCGTGCCGGCGGCCGCGGCGGTCTGCCTCGCCGTCCTCGTGATCGCACCCGGCCGGGCCGACGCCGCGGACCCCGACTGTCTGAACGGGGCCGTGCCGCCGGTCACGCGCCCGGCCGAGCCCCTCCGCTTCGGGGTGACCCCGCTGGAGGCGGGCAGCGCCGGGACGATCCAGGACCCGCCCGTCCCCGAGGATCGCGCCGCGGCGATCGGGCGGCTCCGTGAACTCCGGTCACCCGACCGGGACCTCGTCCTGCGCCTCAACCGGATGTTCTGGTCCGACGGCGTCGCCGGGATCCGTCGCTATGCGCGGATCGTCGACCGTTTCGCCGCCGCCGGCTTCCGCAGCGAGCTTCAGGTCCGTTATCACCCGCCGCCCGGACGGGCGGGCGACATGGCTGCCTGGAAGCGTTACGTGACCCGGGCCGCCCGCATCCTCGGCCGGCGGCCTTCGGTGACCGCCCTGTCGATCACCAACGAGGCGAACTTCGACGTCTCGCCGAACACCTCCGACGGCAGCTATCCCGGCGTCCGGCTCGCGATCGTCCGCGGCGTCGTCGCCGCGCGGCACGAGCTCCGCCGGATCGGCCGCGGCGACGTCGAGCTCGGGTTCTCGTTCGCCTGGCGATGGCTGCCCACCTCCGACCGCGAGTTCTGGGAGGAGCTCGGGAGAAGGGCAACCCCGCGGTTCCGGAAGGCACTCGACTACGTGGGCCTGCAGGTCTATCCGGGGCTCGTCGTCCCGCCGGCGATCCCGCCCGGCTCGAGCGCCGGCGCCGAGACGGTGTCGGCGCTGACGCTGATGCGCCGCTGCTACTTCCCGAAGGCCGGCCTCGGCCGCGGCACCGATCTCTGGGTGACCGAGAACGGCTACGTGACGAACCTCGGCCGCAGCGAAGCGTCGCAGCGCGACGCGCTGAACTCGACGATCCGGGCCGTCCACCGCTGGTCGGGCACGCTCGGGATCACCGACTACCGCTGGTTCAACCTCCGCGACAACGTGACCGGGGGCGCCGGCCTCTTCGACTCGGTCGGGCTGCTCCGCGACGACTACTCGGCGAAGCCGGCCTTCGCCGCCTACCGGCGGGCGATCCGGGCCTACGGATCCCAACCCGGGCGTCTAGAGTCGCGACGATGAGCGAGCAGCCGACGATCGTCCTCCACGGACTTCCTCCCTCCCATCCGACGCGGGCCGCCGAGGTGGCGCTCGGGGTCAAGGGGCTCGAGTTCGAGCGGGTCGAGATGGACATGGGCGGCCACAACGAGCAGATGGAGGCGATCTACGGCGAGGGCAACGGGACCGTGCCCGGGATGCTCGTCGGCGAGGAGGCGGTCCACGGATCGCGAGCCATCTTCGCCCGCCTCGAGGAGATCGCGCCGGAGCCGCCGCTCTTCCCCGAGCCGATCGCCGACGCGGTCCGGGAGGCCGATCGCTGGGGCGACGAGGAGCTCCAGGACCTCGGCCGCAGCCTTCCGTGGGGCGCACTCCACTTCCGGCCCGAAGCGCTCGGGACCTTCGGGGGCGGCGAGACGCTCGACCCGGCGGGCACCGACTTCGCGATCAGGTTCGTACGGGCGACCTGGAAGTACCACGGGATCAGCGCCGAGCTGCTGGCCGAGCACCTCGCGGGCCTGCCGGCGAAGCTCGACCACGTCGCCGAGCTGGCGGCCGAGGGGATCATCGGCGGCGAGGAGCCGAACGCGGCCGACCTCCAGATCGGCTCGACGATCCGGGTGTTGCTGACGATCGGCGACCTCGAGCCGCTGCTCACGGGTTCCGCCGGCGAGCGGATCGCGCTGCGGTGGTTCCCCGATTACGCCGGCCACGTGCCGGCCGGGGCGTTCCCCGCGGGCTGGGTGCCGGCGACCCGATGATCGAAGCCCGGGGGCTGACCAAGCGCTTCAGCGCTCAGGTCGCGGTGCAGGATCTCTCCTTCCGCTGCGAACCGGGGACCGTGACCGGGTTCCTCGGCCCGAACGGAGCCGGGAAGTCGACCACGCTGCGGATGATCTGCGGGCTGACGGTCCGCACCGCCGGCGATGCCACGGTGCTCGGCACCGAGTACCGCCGGATCGCCAACCCCGCTCGCCACGTCGGCGTGATGCTCGACGCGAGCGCCCAGCACCCGGGCCGCCGCGGCCGCGAGACCCTGCGCCTCTGCGCCGAGACGATCGGCGCCGACCCGAGCCGCGTCGACGACATGCTCACCCTCGTCGGCCTCGACCGGACCGCGGCGAAGCGGCGCGTCGGCAAGTACTCGCTCGGCATGAGGCAACGCCTCGGCCTCGCCCAGGTCCTGCTCGGCGACCCCGACGTGCTGATCCTCGACGAGCCCGCGAACGGGCTCGACCCCGAGGGCATCATCTGGATGCGACAGCTCCTCCGCGGATTCGCCGACCGCGGCGGCACCGTCCTGCTCTCCTCGCACCTCCTGAACGAGGTCGAGGCGCTGGCCGACCAGCTGCTGCTGATCCGTCAGGGCCGCCTCGTCGCATCCGGCTCCAAGGACGAGCTGCTCGCGGGCAACGGGACGCTCGTCCGCAGCCCCGAGCCCGAGGAGCTCGGGCGCGCACTCGCCGGCGCCGGGATCGCGGCGACAGCGACCGACGGCGGGCTGATCGCCGAGGCCGAGCCCGAGGCCGTCGGCCGCGCTGCGCTCGCCGGCGGCGTGCCGCTCAGCGAGCTCCGGCCCGCCGAGGGGGCCGGGCTCGAGCAGCTCTTCCTCTCGCTCACGTCGGACGAAGCGGGGCCGGGGGCATGAGCACCGCCGCGCTGACCGATCGCTCCGAGCGGCCTTCCCTCGCCCGCCTCGGCCGGGTCGAGGCCCGGAAGATGGTGGACACGCGCTCGGGCCTCTGGCTGCTCGCGCTGACGGCTCTCGCGTCGCTCGCGTCGGTGGTCGTCGCGATCATCTTCGACGACGACAACAGGGACTTCGGCCAGATGTTCGTCGACGCGATGCTCGCCGCGAGCATCCTGATGCCGATCATCCCGATCCTGCTCGTGACGAGCGAGTGGTCACAGCGCACCGCGCTCGGGACCTTCGCGCTGACGCCCATCCGCGAGCGCGTGATGACCGCGAAGCTCCTCGCCCTGCTGGTGCTCCTCGTGGCCTTCTCGGTCCTCTGCCTCGGGATGTCGGCGCTCGGCGCCGCCGTCGCGGGCACCGGGCTCGGCTTCGACGGATCCGGCGCGGGAGAGGTCCTGCTCTACCAGTCGCTGAGCCTCCTGTTCGGTTTCGGCCTCGCGGCAGTCCTGATGAACTCCCCCGCCGCGATCGTCCTCAACTTCGTCGTGCCGATCCTGATCGCCGCGGTCGCCGCGATCTCGGTCGGGGTCCAGGACGTCGTCGCCTGGATCGATCCGTCGGTGTGGTCGGACCTCGCCGACGGCAGCGCCAACGACTGGGACAAGATCGCGACCTCGACGCTGGCGTGGGTCGTCCTGCCGATCGCCGTCGGCCTCGTCCGGCTCCGCCGCCGCGACGTCTCCTGACGCCGTCTTCGCGCCTCAGCCGGCCGCGCGCTGACGCGGGCTCGTGATCGGCTTCAGGTTCGCCTCCACCTGCGGCCGCAGGTGCTCGTATGCGGGCGGGAGCGACAGCTTCTCGCCGAGATGCTCAGCGGGCTCGTCGACGTCGAACCCGGGCCCGAGGGTGGCGATCTCGAAAAGCACGCCGCTCGGCTCGCGGAAGTAGATCGAGCGGAAGTAGAAGCGGTCGATCACGGGCGTCGGCCGGGCACCGCCGGCGGCGACCTTCGCGCGCCACTGCTCGTGCTCCTCCGGCGTCGACGCCCAGGCGACGTGGTGGACGGTGCCGGCGCCCTGCAGGCCCGGCGCCGGCGGCGGCTCGTCGTAGTGGATCCAGCCGCCGCGGATGGCGCCGCGGGACTCCCAGCTCCCGCCGGAGCCCTCGAAGCCGAGCTCGGCGAGCAGCCCCTCGCTGTGCTCCGGCGCCGCCGCGTAGGCACGGACGGCGTCGAAGCCCTGGAGCGCGTGCTCGGCCGGGATCTCAGGATGGCGGGCGGACAGCGGCGGGTCGGCGACGTCGCTCACCCGGAGCTCGTGCGCGAGGCCCTCGGGATCGGCGAAGCGGAGGACATCGCCGTCCCGCTCCGCCTCGATGCCGTTGGCGGCGATGCGACCCGCCCAGAAGTCGAGCGCCGCCGCGGAGGCGACCCGCCAGGCGACCGTGTGAACCATGCCGTCGCCGGCCCGGCCGAGCGGCGCCCCGGGGAACTCGAAGAAGGTGATGTCGGAGCCGGCGTTGCCCTCCTCGTCGGAGAAGAACGTGTGGTAGACGCTCGGGTCGTCCTGGTTGACGGTCTTCTTGACGAGCCGGAGCCCGAGGACGCCGGCGTAGAAGTCGACGTTGTCCTGGGCGTCCGCGGTGATCGCGGTGACGTGATGGATTCCTTCGAGCTTCATGGTCGCTCCTGAGGGTCGGGCGCTTGCAAAGGTAATGGCGTTCGGACCGATTATGGTTGCACTGTCAACGATCTCAGGCTACGATCGTTCCCATGGCAAGCTCCGCGACCCGCGCCCGCGCATCGAAGCCGGACTCTCGGCAGCTCGACGAACTCGAGCTCGCCGCCTGGCGCGGGATGCTGTACGCCTACCGCAACACGACCACGGCGATCGACGAGCGCCTCGTGCGCGAGCACGAGCTCTCGCTCGGCTCCTACGAGGTCCTCCTGCTGCTCTCGAAGGCCGAAGACAACGCGCTGCGGATGGGCGCGCTCGCAGATCAGCTGCTGCTAAGCCGCAGCGGGCTGACCCGGCTCGTCGACCGGCTCGTCGCCCGCGGGCTGCTCGAGCGCCACACCTGCGACCTCGACCGGCGCGGCACCTACGCACGGCTGACCGATGCCGGCCGCAGGAAGTTCGACGAGGCCCGGCCGACAAATCTCGCCGCGATCCGCGAGCAGTTCATCGACAGGCTGGAGGAAGGCGACCTCGACGATCTCGCCCGGGTCTGGAGCCGGCTCGAGGAGCCCGGCGAGGAACCGGACGACCCGGGCTGCTAAGCATCACCGGTGGCCAACCGACTCGCTGCCGAGACTTCCCCCTACCTCCTCCAGCACAAGGACAACCCCGTCGACTGGCACCCGTGGGGCGCGGAGGCGAACCGCCTCGCCCGCGAGCGCGACGTCCCGATCCTGCTGTCGATCGGCTACTCGGCCTGCCACTGGTGCCACGTGATGGAGCGCGAGTCCTTCACCGACGAGGCCACCGCCGCCTACATGAACGAGCACTTCGTTCCGGTCAAGGTCGACCGCGAGGAGCGTCCCGACGTCGACGCGATCTACATGGAGGCGCTGCAGGGGATGACCGGCGGCGGGGGCTGGCCGCTGACCGCCTTCTGCGATCCCGACGGTGTCCCGTTCCACTGCGGCACCTACTTCCCGCCGGAGTCGCGCGGCGGCATGCCCGGCTTCATGACCGTGATGGAGGCGGTGGTCGCGGCATGGGCGATGCAGCGGGACGAGATCGAGGGCGCCGCCCCGCGCACCCGCGAGCAGCTCGGCGCGATCGGCCGGATGCCGCCCTCCGCCGACGACGTCGGGCCGGAGCTGCTCGACGCCGCCGTGCCGACGCTGCTCGGGCTCGTCGACGAGGTCAACGGCGGGTTCGGATCGGCGCCGAAGTTCCCGCCGGCAAGCGCGCTCGACCTGCTGCTCGCCCGCGGCGAGCGCGAGCCGGTCGAGCTGACGCTCGACGCGATGGCGGCCGGCGGCATCCACGACCAGCTCGGCGGCGGCTTCGCGCGTTACGCGGTCGACGCGGGCTGGATCGTGCCCCACTTCGAGAAGATGCTCTACGACAACGCCCTGCTGGCACGCACCTACCTCCGCGCCCATCTCGAGCTCGGCCACGAGCGCTACCGGCGGGTGGCGACCGGGATCTGCGACTGGGCGCTGCGCGAGATGCAGGCCCCGGAGGGCGGCTTCTACTCCGCCCTCGACGCCGACTCGGAGGGGGTCGAGGGGCTCTTCTACACCTGGACCCCGGCGGAGGCCCGGGCCGCCCTCGGCCGGGCCGGGCTCGACCATCTCGAAAGCGATCTGCTGGCGCACTACGGGATCGCGCCGGCCGGCCAACTCGAGGGGCGCAGCGTCCTCCACCTGCCCCGGGGCCTCGACGCCCCCGAACCGGTGGGGCTCGACGCCGCGAGGGCGGCGCTCCTCGCCGAACGCGACACCCGGACTCGCCCGGGCCTCGACGACAAGCGGCTCTGCGCGTGGAACGCGCTGATGGCCGGCTCGCTGGCCGAGGTCGGAGCTGCGCTCGGGGAGCCGCGCTACGTCGAGGCGGCGCGACGCTGCGCCGAGTTCGTCCTCGCCGAGATGCGCGACGGCGACGGCCGCCTCCTGCGCGCCTACAACGACGGTCGCGCCCACCTCAACGCCTACCTCGAGGACCACGCGTACCTGCTCGAAGCCCTGCTGACGCTGTACGAGTCGACGTTCGAGGTCCGCTGGTTCGTGGAGGCGCTCGCGGTCGCGGCGGCGATGGTCGAACGGTTCGCCGACGACGAACAGGGCGGGTTCTTCACGACCTCCGCCGACCACGAGGAGCTGATCGCCCGCCGCAAGGACCTCGACGACCACCCGGCGCCCTCGGGCAACTCGGCCGCCGCCAGCGGCCTGCTGCGGCTCGCCGCGCTGACCGGCGATGCCGCCTGGGAGGGGCGCGCCCGCGGCGTCCTGCTGCTGCTGGCTGGGCCGGCGTCGAAGCACCCCCAGGGGCTCGCCTACCTGCTCGCCGCCGCCGATCGCTACGTCTCCCCCGCCCGCGAGGTCGGGCTCGTCCACCCGTCGGGCGCGGCGAACGCGGTCGCGCCGTTCGCGGCCGTCTACCGCTCCCGCTACCGCCCGCACGCGGTCATCGCGGCCGGGGCCGAGGGCGAGAGCACACCGCCGCTGCTCGCCGATCGCCACGCAGGCGACGACGGCGCACTCGCCTACGTCTGCGAGAACTTCGCCTGCCGGGCGCCCGTCGCCGCCTCCGGCGAGCTCGAGGCGCTGCTGGCCTGAGCGCCGCTCACCTTCCGGGCAGCTTCGCCTTGGTCCGGAGCGTCGCGACCATGCCGAGCCCGGCATGGGTCGGGATCGCGCACCAGAGCCGGTAGCGCGAGGCCTTCCGGAGCCGGAGCTCGAGAGTGCCGGTCTCTCCCGGCTCGACGTCGCCGATTCCCTGGACGCGGTCGGAGCCGATCCGGCGGAGGTTGAGGTCGTGCGGATCCTCGCCGTAGTTGTAGAGCTGGACTATGGCCGCCCCCGGCGCGACCTTCGGCCGCGACAGCGACAGGCTGAACTCGCGCGCGGTGACCAGCAGCCGCGAGGGCGGCGGGTCGGAGGCGGGCGCTGCCGCCGGCACGAGCGCGGCGGCGGCGAGCAGGGCCGCGCCGATCGCGTTCCGGCGACTCATCCGATCAGGACCGGGCGGGCGAGCCCCGAGGCGCCCGGGATCACCGCGTCGGCGTCGACTCCGAACCACTGCTCGATCAGCGAGCAGTAAACGGCGCGGAAGTCGGCGGTGGAGCGCAGGTTGTCGTCCTCGTCGAGGACGTTCAGCCCCGGCCACTCGCCGACCATCTGCCCGCGGGCACCGCTACCGATCAGAAAGGCGTTGCCACCGGCTCCGTGGTCGGTCCCGGCCGAGCCGTTCTCCTCCGGCCGGCGCCCGAACTCGGACCACGCGAGGGTGATCACCCGGTCGTCGAGCCCGCGGGCCTCGAGGTCGCGCTGGAAGGCGAGCAGCCCGTCGCAGGTCTCGGCGAGGTAGTTGCGGAAGTCCTCGGCCTGCTCGTCGTGGGTGTCGTAGCTGCCCGGGGCGCCAACCGAGGCAACCGTGATCGGCAGCCCGGCGTCGAGCATCGCCGCGAGGCCGGCGAGGCTCTCCGGGAAGTGGCCCGTGTCGGGGTAGGTCACCGGCGAGGTGATCTCGTCCGAGAACGCCCGCAGCTGCTGCCGCAGGGTCTCCGCCTGCCGGACGACCCGGCCGGCGCCGCTGAGGTGCGCGTCGCGGGACTTCTCGGCGTTGACGCCGAGCCGGCGGAACGCCTCGAACATCAGATCCTCGACGTCGCCCCAGACCCCGGGGGCCCAGAGGTCGTAGCTCGGACCCCAGGTCGCCGCGACGGGCACCCGGCCGGTCGCGAGGCTGGGCGCCAGCGAACCGTCCAGCGAGAGCCCCTGGAGCGGGTTCTCGTCGCTGCCGACGACGTCCAGCAGGCGCCCGAGCCAGCCGGTGTTCGTGCGGGCGCTGAGCTCGCCGACCTCCCAGTAGTGGCGGGAGGTGAAGTGCGACTGGTCGGCGGACGGGTAACCGATCGAAGGGAAGACCGTGACCTTGCCCTCGCCGTGGAGCTGGTGGAGCGGCGCCGCCGAGGGATGCCATTGCAGCCGAGAGTCCTCGCTCCACGCCGGTCCGGCGCCGGGCGCCATCCGCAGCTGTGGGCGCAGCTGCCGGTACTTGTCGTCGGCGACCGGCGAGAGGATCGAGAGCCCGTCGATGCCGCCCTCGAGGAAGACGGAGACGAGCACCTTGCCCTGGCTCTCGGCGGCCTTCGCGATCCCCTCCACGAAGGCCTGCGGCTTCAGCAGGCTCGCGCCGTAGACGCTGAGCGCGAGCGCGCCGCTGCGGAGCATGAACGAGCGCCGGTTGAGGCCGGTGCCGGCAGGCGCCGGCATCCCCGGCTCGATCGACGGCAGTCCGCGGCCCGCCTCGGCGAGCGAGCGCCGCGCTAGCTCCGAGCGGGTGAACTCCCCGCAGCAGCGATGTCGGGGGGCGCCGCTCACGAGGTCTGAAGCTCCGGGCTCATCACGATCAGGATCCGCAGCGCGTTCTGGCGCAGCGCACGGTAGGTGCCCTGCTGCCAGTCGGCGGTCGCGGCGGCCTCGACGCGGCCGGCGAACCGCTGCAGCTCCGCCCTCGTCTTGTCCGAGATCGACGGGTTGCCCCAGAATCGGAGCGCCTTGCGGACGGCCTCGGAGGCGGTCTCCTTCTCGTCGTAGGTGTCCGTGTCCTCCTCATCGTCGCGCGTGTTGTACGCCGCGGCAGTCCAGCGACCGCTGATCCTGGCGGTGTCGAGCCAGCGCTGCTCGTCCCAGCCGGCGACGTTCGGCGGCTGGAACAGGCGCTGCCCCGCCTGGTCGGCGATCCAGGTCCAGGAATCGGTCGCGATCCCGTTGCGCCGGGCCCGCAGCATGCCGGCGATCTGGACGATCGGAGGCTTGACCATCCGTGGCCCCTCATACAGCGACGGGTGCATGAGGATCGCCTCGACGACGCGGCGGATGCTGCGGTCGCGCCGGTACCCCTTCTTCAGCGCCGCCAGGGTCCGCTTCGGCGCGGGGACCGGGACGAAGTAGGACCAGAGCCGCTCGATGAGGTAGCCCGCGTGCGCCGGGTGCTCGAGGCAGAGCCGGCAGGAGTCCTCCCAGTCGAAGTTGCCCGTCTTGCCGAAGATTCGCTTGCGCCCGTCGTCGTGGCGGTCGGGCTCGTAGCGGAAGTTGATCATCCCGAGGTCGTCGTCCCAGTCGTTGGTCCAGCCGGTCAGGGCGCGGGCCTGCTCGCGGACGTCGTCCTCGGTGTAGCCGTTGGAGGCGCCGAGCGTGAACAGCTCCATCAGCTCGCGGGCGTAGTTCTCGTTCGGGGCGCCGGCCTCGTTCTGGTTGCCGGAGAGCCAGACGAGCATCGCCGGGTCCTTGGTTACGGCCAGAAGCAGGTTCTCGAAGGAGCCGAGGCCGCGCGCGCGGAAGAGCTCGTTCTGCTTCAGGTTGAGGGCGACCTGGCCGACGTCCGCCGTCGCGAACCAGTCGTGCCAGACGAGCGCCATCCGCTCGGTCAGCGGCTGGTTGGAGCGGACCATCCGATCGAGCCACCAGAGCAGGTCATGACCCCAGGCGTCACGCGGCGCCAGCGGCAGGCCGTCTTCGTCGTGCGGCGCCGGGCCGTGCAGCTTCGCCTTTCCCTTCGGGCGGGTCAGCGACAGGACCGCCCGGCGCATCCCCTTACGGCTCAGCTTCTCAGCCTCGCCCGGAGCCGGGCCGAAGCCGGCACGCCAGAGCAGGCGCTCGGCCTGCGAGGCTCCGAATCGGCCGCGGTAGACGGGAACTGACACTTGCACTCAGGTCGGCAGGTTCCGGCGACGGGTTGAGAGGTCGGGGGTCGGGATGGACGATGTCGCCTTCGGGGCGGACCTTCGGGGCGGGCGATCGAGGTCCTGCAGGGCGTCCTATGCTGGAGATCGATGGAGGATCGCGAGCACGGGGAGAAGGCGAAGCGGCGAGGGCCGACGACCGTCGCCCGCGCCTACTTCGCGGCGCTCGACGCCCACGACCTCGACGCCGCCGCGGCCCTCTGGGAGCCCGGCCGGACCGACCGGATCGTCGGGATGACCGAGTTCACCGTCCCAGAGGGGTTCAAGCGCTGGTTCGGCACGCTCTTCGCGGCTTTTCCGGACGCGCGCCTCGAGGTGATCTCGGTCACGGCCCAGAAGGAGAACGCCGCGGTCCGCTACCGGGTGACCGGCACGTTCGACGGCACCGGCAGGTTCGAGGGGCTGAGCCCGAACGGCGCCCGCGTGGACGTCGAGGGATTCGACCTGTTCACGATCCGCGACGGCCTGATCGTCGAGAACCACGGGTTCATCAGCGGCGCCGACCTCGCCCGTCAGCTCGGCGCGCTGCCGCCGCAGGGATCGCTGGCCGAGCGCGGGATGACGGCCGCGCTGAACGCGAAGGTGACGGTCGGCGAGATCGTCGGCGCCCTCAGAGAACGGGCAGGAACTGGGAGATCTCCCAAGGGGTGACCCGAACGCGGTAGTCGTCCCACTCGGCCCGCTTGATCTCGATGAAGCGGTTGAAGGTGTGCTCGCCGAGCGTCCGCAGCACCAGCTCGGACTCGGCCGCCAGCTCGATCGCCTCGCCGAGGTTCTCCGGCAGCTGCTCGATCCCCCGCCGCTGCCGCTCCTCCGGCGAGAGGTGGTACAGGTTCTGCTCCATCGGCTCGGGCAGCTCGTAGCCCTTCTCGATCCCCTCGAGGCCCGCCTGCAGCATCGCCGCGAAGCAGAGGTAGGGATTGCAGGCCGGATCGGGGCAGCGGAGCTCCGCCCGCGTCGCCGACTCCTGGCCGGGGTGGTAGAGCGGGACGCGGATCAGCGCCGAGCGGTTGCGGCGCGACCAGGCGAGGTAGACCGGGGCCTCGTAGCCGGGGACGAGGCGCTTGTAGGAGTTGACCCACTGCGCGAACAGCGAGGAGATCTCGCGGGCGTGCTTGAGCTGCCCGGCGATGAACTGCTTCGCGGTCTGCGACAGGTAGTACTGGTCGTCGGCGTCGTAGAAGGCGTTCGAGCCGTCGCGGCTCAGCGACTGGTGGACGTGCATCCCGCTGCCGTTCTCCCCGTTGAGCGGCTTCGGCATGAACGTCGCATGCCAGCCGTTCTTCATCGCGTACTCCTTGACCGTCATCCGGTAGGTCATGCAGTCGTCGGCCATCGCGAGCGCGTCCTTGTAGCGCATGTCGACCTCGTGCTGGGAGGGGCCGACCTCGTGGTGGGTGTACTCGACGTGGATGCCCATCTGCTCGAGCGCCAGCACGGTTTCGCGGCGGACGCCGGAGCCGGCATCGAGCGTCGTCAGGTCGAAGTAGCCGCCCTCGTCGAGGACCTCGGGGACGCCGTCGGCGGGCTTGGCGTCGCGGAAGTAGAAGTACTCGAGCTCGGGGCCGACGTTGAACTCGTCGAAGCCCATGTCGTGGGCACGCTGGATGGCTCGCCTCAGGATCCATCGCGGGTCGCCCTCGTACGGCTCGCCACCCGGCACCTGGATGTCGCAGAACATCCGCGCCGTCGGCTGCTCCTCCGGGCTCCACGGCAGTGTCGTGAAGGTCGCCGGGTCGGGAACGGCGAGCATGTCGGACTCCTCGATCGGGTTGAAGCCCGTGATCGAGGAGCCGTCGAAGCCGTTGCCGCCGGCGAACGCGTCCTCGAGCTCGGTGGCGTTGATCGAGAAGCTCTTGAGCTGCCCGAGGACGTCGGTGAACCAGAGCCGGATGAAGCGGATGTTCCGATCGGCGACCTCCGCGATCACGTCTTCTGCGGTACGCGGGGGGTTCGGGGACGGATCGCCGGTCATCTGGCTCGAAGCTCCTTGGTCGGGAAGGCAGCACCCTAGATGATCGACCGCGGCGCAGGTGGCCGCAGAGAGGGTTTGCGGGCACTGATCCAGCCGCGGTTCACGGACGTTTGAAAGGGCATCAGGACCCTTGAAAGAGGCCGTTGGCGCCGGTATAACTTACCCAACGTAAGTAACCGGCTAAAAGTAAAGTAAAGGCTCGATCAACGGCCGGTAAGCGTCGAGACCAATTCGCACCCGGAGTTCCGCCATGACCGTGAAAACTGATTACGCCCGCTTCGATATCCACGACGAGCTGACGGCGCCCGCCGGCAGCGAGCGGCTCCTCAAGAGCATCACCACCTCGGGTGGCGCAGTCTCGAAGCTGGTCGGCGTCCTCGCCGGCTCGCCGGCGACCCTGCGCGCGTTCGCGCGAATGCGCTCGGAGCTCCACTCCGGGGACCTGCCGCCCGAGACCGCGATCCGGATCGGCCTCGCCGTGGCCGAGCGCCGCGGCGACGGCTACAGCGTCGCCCAGCACGCCCGCTCGGCCCGCCTCAGCGGCATCGGCCTGGACGAGATCTCGCTCGCCCGTGGATTCGCCTCCAACGACCCGAAGGAGGCCGCGCTGCTCGCCTTCGTCGAGGGAGCGCTGGACTCGGAGGGTCACCCGCCCCACTTCCTCCTCGAGGAGGCGCGTGAGGCGGACTGGACCGACGAGCAGCTCCTCGAGGCGCTCGGCGAGGTCGCGCTGAATGAGTTCCAGAGCCTGGTGGCCAACGCCGCCGGCCTCCCCCAGGATCAGATCGACAGCTCGGCTCTGCCGTCGGCCGCCTGACGGTTTCGGGCACCCCGGGCTCGGCCGGCGTCGTGCTTGCCGAGAGAGGGTCGCCGACGGGCTATCGATCGGGATCGGGGTTGGAGAGCAACCTGAATCCCGATCAGTGCCGATCAGTGCCCCCCGGCTGACCCACGCCCGGCCCGGCCCCCGCCGCCAACCAAGCGACCGTAGACATGGAGAGGGCCCCGGAAACCGGGGCCCTCTCTTTAGCGGGTCGCTAAGCCGGATCCTGTCTGGCGCGACCATCCATCTCGACGGGGCCTGAGCCCCGAAGGGCCCGCGTTTTCCGCGGACCTGCGGCCTACCTGGACCTCGCCGGGCCGGGTCGTCGGTCCTGCTTGGCCTTGCACCGGGCGGGGTTTGCCCGGCCGCCGCGTCACCGCGGCGCCGGTGCGCTCTTACCGCACCATTTCACCTTTGCCTGTGCGCCCGAGGGCGCCATCGGCCGTGTGTTTCTGTGGCACTTTCCCGCGGGTTTCCCCGGGTGGGCGTTACCCACCGCCTTGCCCTTTGGTGTCCGGACTTTCCTCGAGGGATACCTCCCCCGCGATCGCGTTGACCCGCGCGGCGATATTACGGCAGCGCCCGCCGTCCGAGGTGCGATCGCGGGCGTGGTGGGCGTCAGCTCAGCTCGGAGCCGCAGGCGACGCAGCCGTCGGCGTGCAGCGACCGCTCGCCGCAGACCGGGCAGCCGGCGACGCCCGCACTGCGGAGGTCGCCGATCGCGCCGACGACGACGTCCTCGAGCGAGCGGGCCGACCCGGAGCCGGACGGGCGTCCGCCCCGGCGCGCGGTGCGGCGCGCGGAGCGGCGGCCGGATGTCTGCGCCGCCGCCAGGTCAGACCTTCCGGAAGACGCCGATCACCTTGCCGAGGACCTGCGCCTCGCGGGAGACGATCGGCTCGTAGGCGTCGTTCTCGGGCTGCAGGCGAACGGCTTCACCCTCGCGGAAGAACCGCTTCACGGTCGCCTCGTCCTCGATCATCGCGACGACGATCTCGCCGTTGTCGGCGTCGTCGGCGGGGTGGACGACGACATAGTCGCCCCCGAGGATGCCGGCGTCCTGCATCGAGTCGCCCCTGACCTTGAGCGCGTAGTCGCCGTCGTCGGCTCCGATCACGGCCGGGATCTCGAGCTGGTCCTCGATGTTCTCCTCGGCGAGGATCGGTGCACCGGCCGCGACTTGTCCGACGAGCGGGATCGAGGGACGCATGACGCGCTTCGTCCGCTCGACGAGGATCTCGATCGCGCGCGGCTTCGACGGGTCGCGACGGAGCACTCCCGAACTCTCGAGCTTCGCGAGGTGCGCGTGGACGGTCGACGGCGAGTGCAGCCCGAGGGCGCTGCCGATCTCGCGGACGGTCGGCGGGTAGCCGGTCTTGTCGAGATGGCCCTTGATGAAGTCGAAGATCTCGCTCTGGCGCTTGGTCAGGTTCAGATCCATTTCGGCTTCGCCCTCCTGGACGACGTGGCTTTCGGGTTACGGCCCGGGGACGCCGTTGGCGGCCCGGCCAGGGAACACATGTTCGCAGAGTAGACGGGGTCGCGGATGGAATCAATCGCGACGCGACTCCGACGGGTCGCGGCGCTTACAATGGCCGCCCCTCGCGGCTGTGGCGGAACTGGTAGACGCGCAAGGTTGAGGGCCTTGTGGGCTGAATAAGCCCGTGGAGGTTCGACTCCTCTCAGCCGCATTCGACGACCTGCGGCCCGCCCGACGGCGGGCCGTCGTCGTTCTTGCGGCGGCCGCGAGCCGGCGGGCCGCTCACCCGAGCAGGCGGAGCACCTCGCGTGCCCAGCGAACCGACTCGCGCTCGAACGCGATCCCCCGCAGCAGGGTCAGGTACGGGCCGAACCCGGGCTGCCCGGGGCCGCCGGCGAGGAACTCCTCCTCGCTCGTCCCGCTCAGCGAGACGTCGCGGAGCTCGACGTAGGCGTCCAGCTTCCCCTGGTGATGTGCGAGCCGGCCGCGGACCGCGGCGGCGACCTCGGCGCGATTCTCCCCGTCGAGGCCCGCGACCTTGACCAGGAGGTCGTCCCGGACCACGGTCGGTGCCGTCTCCGACCGGATGAACTCGTCGATCGCCTCGCGCCCGGCGGCGGTCAGGCTGAACACCCGCTTGTCTGGGCGCTTCTGCTGGCGGACCCGGCGGGCGGTGGCGAGGCCGTCCTCCTCGAGGCGGTCGAGCTCGCGGTAGATCTGCTGCCTCGAGGCGGGCCAGAAGTTGGCGACCGAGTGGTCGAAGCGCTTCGAGAGCTCGTATCCCGTCGACTCCCCGCCCGCCAGAGCCACCATCACGGCGTGCCTCAGCGCCACGCGGCCGCCCCCTGCGCATCTCCCGCATCTCGTATATAGTCAATTTTATGACTAGTCATATTGATGATTATAGAGATGGCGCGGACGAGTCCGCCCCGGCGGCCCGCTGGACGAAGTCGGTCCCCCCGCCGCCCGAAGAGCCGGAAGTCGTCGTGATCGGATCGGGCCTCGCCGGCCTGACCGCCGCCGCGTACCTCGCCGTCAACGACGTGAGCGTGCTCGTGCTCGAACAGCACGACGTCGCCGGCGGCTGCAGCCAGACCTTCCGGCGCAAGAACGAGTGGTGGTTCGACGTCGGCTTCCACTACATCGGCGGCGTCCGGACCGGCGAGATGGCGCGGCTCCTCCGCGGCCTCGGCCTCGAGGACCGGATCGGATTCGCCGAGCTCGACCGCGACGGCTTCGACACCCTCGTCTTCCCCGACCTCGAGTTCCGGGTCCCGGTGGGCTGGGACGCCTACACCGACCGGCTCGTCGAGACGTTCCCCTACGAGGAGGAGGCGATCCGGGCCGTGACCGGCGTCCTCCGGCGCTCGATCGACGAGCTCCGCCGGGTCGGGGTGCCGGGCGCCGACACCGACTTCGGGGAGTACATGCGCCTCGCTCCGACGGTGGTCGCCTGGGGCATGCGCACCCTGACCGAGCTCTACGACGAGCACTACCTCAGCGAGCGGGCCCGGGGCGTGCTGACCGCGCAGGCCGGCGACTACGCCACCCCGCCGTCGCGGACGCCGGTGCTCATGCACGCCGGGCTGATCGACCACTACATGCAGGACGGCGCCTTCTACATCAAGGGCGGCGGCCAGGAGCTCGTCGGCCGGCTCGTCGAGCTGATCCACGCCAACGGCGGGCGGGTCCGGACGCGAGCCGCGGTGAGCCGCGTCCTGACCGCCGGCGACGGCGACGGGGCGCACCGCGTGACCGGAGTCGAGCTCGAAGGCGGCGAGCGGATCGCCGCGCCCCGGGTGATCGCCACCGGCGACATCAAGCACCTCTTCCTCGAATTGCTCGACGCCGACGCCGTCTCGCCCGAGACCCGCGAACGGGTCGCCGGATACCGGATGGCGACGCCGCTGGTCAACGTTTACCTCGGGCTCGACTTCGACATCTCCGAGCGGATGCCGGCGACGAACTACTGGCTCCACACCCGCTACGACCAGGAGGCCTACTACCAGCCCGTCGCGGAGGGCCGCCTCGACGACGATCCGCCGGTCTACATCTCCTCGGCGAGCGCCAAGGACCCCGGAAACGGCGACCACGCCCCCACGGGCTGCTCGACGGTCGAGCTGATGACCTGGGCCACCCCGGACCCCGAGGCCTGGGGCGTGCTGGACGAGGACGGTCACGGCAAGTACAGCAAGCAGCCCTCCTACCGCGAGGCGAAGGAGAGGTTCGCGGCCCGCCTGATCGAGCGCGCCGAGGAGCAGCTCGGGCCGCTGCGCGAGCACATCCTCTGGGAGGAGGTGGCCACCCCGATGACGCAGACCCGGTACACGCGCTCGTCCGGCGGCTCCTGTTACGGGATCGAGCTGGCAGCCGACCAGTTCGGGCCGCTGCGGCCGAGCCACCGGACCGAGATCGAGGGCCTGATCCTCGGCGGCGTGTCGAGCCGCTCCGGCCACGGCATCGTCGCCGCGATGTCCGGCGGCTTCGAGTGCGCGGCGATCGCCCTCGATCGCAACCTGCGGGCCGAGCTCGCGGCCGGCGCCGTTTTCGGCGATCCCTCGAGGGTGCCGGCCGAGCTTCCGGGGTGGGACTCGCTGGAGGCGAGCCGCAAGCTTCAGGAGAAATCGCGCCGGGTCCGCATTTAGCTCCGCGCCTCGCAGCCCCCGGGCCGCTCGACTGCGAGCCGCCATTTCGCACGGCGGGCGATGAGACGGGCCAAATCCACCGGCCGCGAGGGTTGACGGCGAAGCTAGAATTGACGAAGGACGGGCGGCGTCGAGTATCGGGCCGCATGAGCCACGGATGGTGAAGCGGGTCTGATGCATTTCGAATTCAAGTTGCCTTCTCTGCGTACCCCGGCCGGGTCAGCTCGGCTCCGGATCTCGGCGCTGGGTTTCGGGCTGTTGCTGCTCGGATCGCTGTTCGCCGCGCCCGGCGCCCGGGCCGCCGACCGGGTCTACTGGTCCAACTTCGGCCCGACGCCCTCGATCGCGTACGCGAACCTGAACGGCGACGGGGGCGGCGGAACCGTGAACACCGAAGGCGCGACCCTCAAGGGGCCGCACGGGGCAGCGATCGACTCCGCCCGCGGGCTCATCTACTGGGCCAACTGGGAGGGCGACACCGGAGACACCATCTCCTACGCCCACCTCGACGGCTCAGGCGGCGGCGATCTCGACATCGAGGGGGCGACGATCTCCGGCCCCCACGGGCTCGCGATCGACCCGACGGTCGGGCCCGCAGGCCGCCTCTACTGGCCCAACCACGCCGGCAACAGCATCTCCTACGCCGATCTCGACGGGGCGGGCGGAGGGGTCGGCGGCGACCTGACGATCACCAATGCGACCGTCGATCAGCCACGCGGGGTGACG
>JADFCZ010000139.1 GCA_018263295.1 Conexibacter sp. | reverse complement strand
CTCCGCGCCGAGGCGATCGAGCGCATCCACGCGATCAAGGGCCGCGACGACGGCAAGCCCTCGGCGGTCATGTACTTCTCGCCGCTCGCGATGCGGGAGCTCCTCACGGGCCTCGGCGAGCGCAGCCGCGAGGCCGTTGCGGCTCTGCTCCCGGGGCCGCTCACCCTCGTCCTCGCCAACCCCGAGCACCGCTACCCGCTCGCCTGCCGCGACGACCGCTCCCGGCTCGGGGTCCGCCTCCTCGACGGGCCGCTCGCCGGCGCCTCCTGCGCGATCTTCCAGACGAGCGCCAACCCGAGCGGCGATCCCGCTCCCTCGCGCTTCGCCGGCGTCGACCCGGCGATCCTCGCCGCCGTCGACCTCGCGATCGACGGTGGCGAGCTCACCGGGCAGCCCTCGACGGTCATCGACCTCACCGGCCTCGAGGCGGACGGCGGGTGGAGGGTCCTGCGCGAGGGAGCTGTCCCGGCGGAAGAGCTGGCCGAGCGGCTCAGGGCGGCGGGGCTGGACGGGTAGGCGGCCGCGGGCGGCGTGGGAGCGCCGGCGGGCTGTTTCTCCGGCTGGGGAGGGGAGTGGTCGGCTGGTCCAGCGGCGCCGGTGGGCCACCGATCGGGATCGTGGCTGCATGGCAACCCAAATCCCGATAAGTGCGGCCGATCGGTGCGGACGCCTGGAGCGTCACTTCGACCCCCGTCCCGTCGACCCGATCGCGTAGGCTCGATCGGGTGCGCATCGCGATCGGATCCGATCACGCCGGTTACGAGCTGAAGGAGGCGGTTGCCCCCTCGCTGCGCGCTGCCGGGCACGAGCTGATCGACGTCGGCACCGACTCGGAGGAGTCGGTCGACTACCCCGATCCGGCCGCCGCCGCGGCGCGGCTCGTCGGCGACGGCGAGGCCGACCGGGCGGTGATCGTCTGCGGCTCCGGCGTCGGCGTTGCGATCGTCGCCAACAAGGTCGATGGGGTCCGTGCGGTCAACGCCCACGACCCCGAGGAGGCGGAGATGAGCCGCCGCCACAACGACGCCAACGTGTTGACGCTGGCCGGCCGCCGGTTCGACGCCGATGCGGCCGAGCCGATCGTCGAGACGTTCCTGGAGACCGATTTCGAGGGCGGCCGCCACGCCCGGCGCGTCGACAAGATCGCCGCGATCGAGGCCGGCGCCGCCGAGCAGGAGACCCCAGAGAGAGGCTGACCCATGACCGAACTCCCCGACGACTTCCAGACCGCCCCGCTGAGCGCGGTCGACCCCGACATCGCCCGCGTGCTCGACCGCGAGCTCGAGCGGCAGCAGAACACGCTCGAGATGATCGCCTCCGAGAACTTCGTCCCCCAGGCGGTGCTCGACGCCGCCGGCTCGGTCCTGACGAACAAGTACGCCGAGGGCTACCCGGGCAAGCGCTACTACGGCGGCTGTGAGGAGGTCGACGTCGCCGAGCAGCTCGCGATCGACCGCGCCAAGGAGCTGTTCGGGGCCGAGCATGCGAACGTCCAGCCGCACGCGGGCGCGCAGGCGAACAATGCCGTCTACTCGGCACTGCTCGAGCCCGGCGACACCTTCCTCGGCCTCGCGCTCGACCACGGCGGCCACCTCTCGCACGGGATGAAGCTGAACGTCTCCGGAAAGCTCTACAACCCGATCCCCTACCACGTGGATCGCGACAGCTACCTGGTCGACATGGACGAGGTCGAGGCGCTCGCGAAGGAGCACCGGCCGAAGATGATCGTCGCCGGCTGGTCCGCCTACCCGCGGCAGCTCGACTTCGCCGCCTTCCGCGAGATCGCCGACTCGGTCGGCGCGTTGCTGATGGTCGACATGGCCCACTTCGCCGGGCTGGTCGCCGCCGGCGAGCACCCGAACCCGGTCGAGCACGCCGACGTCGTCACGACCACCGTCCACAAGACGCTCTGCGGCCCCCGCAGCGGGTTGATCCTCTGCCGCGAGGAGTACGCGAAGGACATCAACCGCGGGATCTTCCCGGGCAACCAGGGCGGGCCGCTGATGCACGCGATCGCCGCCAAGGCGGTCGCCCTGCGGATCGCCGCGACCGAGGAGTTCCGCGCCCGCCAGCGGCAGACGATCGCCAACGCGCGGGCGTTCGGCGAGGAGCTGATCGCGGGCGGGCTCGATGTCCTCACCGGGGGCACCGACGTCCACCTCGTGCTCGTCGACGTCACCGCCGCCGGCTACGACGGGAGCACCGCCGAGGAGCGGCTCGAGGAGATCGGGATCACCGTCAACCGCAACGCGATCCCGTTCGACGAGCGGCCGCCGATGAATCCCTCCGGCCTCCGGATCGGGACGCCGGCGCTCACCACCCGCGGCCTCGACGAAGATGACATGCGCGAGATCGCCCGCGTCATCTGCACCGCGCTCTCCGACGACTACGAAGGCGAGCGCGAGTCGCTGCGGGCCCGGACCCGCGCGCTCGTCGAGGCTCACCCGCTCTATCCGCAGCTCTCGGCAGCGACCGTTTGAGGATCTGGGTCGACTGCACCGCCGCGGCACACCCGGTCGTGCTGCGGCCGGTGATCGCACTGCTGAGGGAGCGGGGACACGACGTCTCGATCACCGCCCGTGACTACGGGCAGACCGAGGGGCTGCTCGAGCGCTTCGGCCTCGAGTACGAGTCCTTCGGCAGCCACGTCGGCGGCGGCACCGGGACGAAGGCGGCGGCGGTGGGGCGGCGGAGCGCGGCGCTCGCCCGCTGGGCGCGGCCGCATCGCTTCGACCTCGCGATCGCCCACGGCTCGGTCGACGTCGCCGTCGTCGGCACCGCCCTGAGGATCCCGCAGGCGCAGATGCAGGACTACGAGTTCGCCGGCCTCCAGCGCAAGCTCGCCTGGCGCTCGGCCCGGCGTGTGATCGTCCCCGACGCGATCCCGATCGAGCGGCTCGAGGCGGCGGGGGCCCGGGCCTCGAAGCTCGTCCGCTACCCGGGCTTGAAGGAGGACTACTACCTCGCCGATTTCGCCCCCGACCCGTCGGTGCTGGCCGACCTCGGGCTCGGCGGGCTCGGCGTCGCCGCCGAGCGCAGCACCGACGACCGGGTCCTCGTCGTCGTCCGTCCGCCGCCCGAGACGTCCGCCTACCACGCCGACAATCCCCTCTACGACCGTCTGGTCGACCGGCTCTGCGGCGATCCTGCCGTGGTCACCGTGCTGATCCCGAGGACCGAGCAGCAGCACCGGGCCGCCGAGGAGCGCGCCGACCCCTCCCTGGTCGTGCCCGCCGACGCGATCGACGCGCAGAGCCTGATCGCCTTCTCCGACCTCGTCGTCAGCGCCGGCGGGACGATGAACCGCGAGGCCGTTGCGCTGGGCGTGCCCGTCCTGACGATCTTCAGCGGCCGGATGGGGGCGGTCGACGAGCGGCTGATCGCCGACGGCCGGCTCGGCGAGCTGCGCGACCCCGACGAGCTCGAGTTGGTCAAGCGCACCGGCGACGTCGGCCCCGTCGACCCCCGCGATCCCGCGATCCTCGCCGACGGCGCCCTGGAGGCCGCCGGGAAGGGCTGAGATGCCGGAGACCCTGGACGCACTGTTCGCGTTCGCGGCCGCCGCCGCGATCGCCTGGCTCCTGGTGCCGGTGGCGGAGGCGTTCGCCTGGAGGATCGGCGCGATCGACCTCCCGAGCGAGCGCAGCCTCCACGTCGTCCCGACGCCGCGCCTCTCCGGGATCGCGATCCTGATCGCCGTCTGCGCCTCCGGCGCGATCTTCCTGCCCTGGGACGACCAGACGCGGGCGATCCTGCTCGGCGCGATCGTGATCGCGATGGTCGGGATGGTCGATGACCTTTTCGACCTGCCGCCGCTCGTCAAGCTCCTCGGCCAGATCGCCGCCGCCGTGATCCCGGTGACGGCCGGCGTGACCGTCGACGTCTTCACGCTGCCGTTCGTCGGCGGCGTCGACCCGGGCGGGACGGAGCTGTTCAAGCTGCCGCTGGTCGGCCACGTCGACCTCGGCGAGCTCGGCACCGTGATCGGGATCGTCGCGATGGCGAACGTCGTCAACCTGATCGACGGGGTCGACGGCCTCGCCTCCGGCGTCTGTCTGATCAGCGCCGCGACGCTGGCGATCATCGCGCTCTCGCTCGAGCGCAACCCGGCCGGGATCCTCGCCGCGATCACCGCCGGCGGCGCGCTCGGCTTCCTCCGGCACGGCTTCCCGCCGGCCTCGAGCTTCATGGGGGACACCGGCTCGAACCTGCTCGGCTACCTGCTCGGGGTCGCCGCCGTCCAGGGTGCGTTGAAGACGAACGCCGTCGTCGCGCTCGCGTTCCCGATGCTCGTCCTCGCGGTGCCGATCCTCGACACCGGGTTCGTCGTCGCCAAGCGGCTCAAGTACCGCCGCCCGATCTACGAGGCCGACGCCTGGCACTTCCACCACCGGATGGCGAACATCGGCTTCTCCCAGCGCCGCACGCTCGCCTACCTCTACGGCTGGACGATGGTGATGGCCGGTGTCGCGCTCGCGCTCCGCTTCGTCCCCTACAGCGACGACCGCGGCAACTTCGATCCGTTGTGGACCGCGGTGATGATCGCGATCCTCGTCTTCGCGGTCGGCGCGAGCTTCTACGTCATCTACGTCCTCGAGATCCTGAAGCTGCGCCGATTCCGCTTCCGGCAGGTCGCCGCGACCGGCGCGCCGCCGGTCCTGGACGCCGTCGATCGTGAGGTCGAGCACGAACTCGAGACCGGTGAGTTCCGGGAGCCGAATCCGGAAACGGGCGAGTTCGAGCAGGTCGATCCGCCCGCCTGAGCGGGGGTCCTCCGGGCAGCCCGTGAGAGCGTCCCCTATCGGGTATATTCGCGGACCCCGCTCCCGAGTCGCCGGCCTGGGAGAGAAGTTTCATCCGCCGGCAGAGTCCAAGACTCGGAACGCACCTGACGTGGAAAGCCCCTACTTCGACAACCCCGGAGACCGCGACCCCTCCCGGCACCGACGTGCCGGCGGCCCCTCATTCGATGGCGCCAAGGTCGAGCGGCCCCGCAAGCGCGACGAGCGCTGCCCCGCAGAGGTCTACGCCGCGCCCGGCGCGACGGGGGGGTGGAGCCGTGCTCGCCTCCGGCCACTGACGTGCCGGTAGCAGCGCGCCCACTGAACATGGAAGCCCTCCGCAACATCGACCTGCTCGTGCTGCTCGCCGCGCTCCCGATCTTCATCCTCGTCGGCGCTCCGCTGATCGCCTGGTTCGTCGCCGGCGGCGCCTGGATCGCCGGCCGCATCGGCATGGAGCTGGCCGCCCGCCGCCGCCGCGCCGCGCTCGCCGCCTCCAACCGCAACGCCGCCCTCGGCGTCACCGCGATGGCGGTCATGGGCCGGGTCTGGCTGCTCGCCCTCGCGATCCTCCTCGTCGGCCTCCTCTACGACCGCGAGGCGGGGCTCGCCGCCGCCGTCCTCGCGCTGGCGCTGGTCACCGCCCACCTCTGCGCATCGTTTCTCACCCACCTCCTCGACCCCGAGGCCGACGGGAGCCTGCAGTGAGCACCGGTAAGAAGGTCGGCCTCGTCTTCGGCGGCTACGCCGTCATCCTGATCGCCCTCGGCCTGATCTTCGGCAGCGACGGCAAGAACGAGGAGTTCCAGCCCCAGAACGAGTTCAAGCTCGACAACTGGGTCCCGATCCACATCGGCGGGATCGACCTCTCGATCAACAAGGCCGTCCTCTACATCGTGCTCGCCTCGGTCATCACCTGCACGGCGATGATCTGGATCGCGCGGCGGATGCAGGACCGCCCGAACAAGGTCCAGGTCGCCGTCGAGGGCATCTACGACCTGATCCGCGGCCAGATCGTCAACGACAACCTCGACGCCAAGATGGCCGCCAAGTACTTCCCGTTTCTGGCGACGCTCTTCTTCTTCATCCTCTTCTCGAACTTCATCGGCCTGATCCCGCTGCCGACGAACACCGAACACCCGGTCGACATCTTCGGCGTCTCGGTGCCGAGCTTCGCGCTCTACGCGGCGACGGCGAACATCTCGATCCCGCTCGTGCTCACCCTGGTGGTCTGGATCGGCTACAACGCCGAGGGCGTCAGGACCCACGGGTTCATCGGCTACATGCGGACGCTGCTGCCGGCCGGGATCGAGGACATGCCGTTCGCCTTCAAGGCGTTCGTGTTCGCGATCGAGGTCGTTTCGAACGTCGTCCGGCTCGTCTCGCTCTCCGTTCGACTCTTCGCCAACATCCTCGCCGGCCACCTGCTGCTGCTGTTCATGGGCGGCGGCCTGGCGGTCCTGCTCGGGATCTCCGCGCTCGGCGTGCTGACGTTCCCGATGGCGTTCGCGTTCTACATCTTCGAGATCGTCATCGTCGCCGGTCTTCAGGCATTCATCTTCGCGATTCTCACAGCAATCTATCTCGGGGGCGCGACCTCCGAGAGTCACTAGGAAAAAGGAGTCAACACAAATGGATCTGATGCTTCTGGCACAGAGCACCGAGGTGGTAACGGACACCGGAGTGACTGACGCCGGCAAGGCCATCGCTCTCGGCGTCGGCGCCGGGCTCGGCTCGATCGGCGCCGGTATCGGCATCGGCGTGATCTTCGGTTCGGAGATCCAGGCCGTCGCCCGTCAGCCGGAGATGAAGGACGAGCTGCAGAGCATCCGCTGGCTCGGCTTCGCTCTGACCGAGGCCGTGGCCTTCTACACGTTCATCTTCGGTCTGATCGCGTTCTTCCTCTAGGCCAGTGGAGTTCGCCGGCGACATAACCGCCCTCGTAGTGGCCGCCACCGAAGGCGGCGAAGAGGGAGGCGGCAGCTTCCTCGTCCAGCCGGGCATCGGCCTGATGATCTGGACGCTGGTGGCCTTCGTGCTCACGATGTGGGTGCTCTCGAAGTTCGCCTTCCCGCGCATCCAGCAGGCCCTCGAGGAGCGGGCGGAGAAGGTCAACCAGAACATCGACGAGTCCGAGCGCCTGCGCGCCGAGGCCGATGAGCTGCTCACCGAGTACCGGGAGCGCCTCAAGGAGGCACGCGAGCAGGCCGACGACATCATGGCCCGCGCCCGCAAGTCGAGCGAGGCGGCCAAGGCCGAGGCGACCGCGGAGGGCAAGGCGAAGCACGACGAGCTCGTGGCCGCCGCCCGCAAGGACATCGAGGCCGAGACCCGGCGCTCGCTGGACCAGATCCGCAAGGAGGTCGCGGATCTGACCGTCCTCGCGACCGAGAAGGTCGCCCGCAAGTCGCTGACGCCCGAGGACCAGAAGCGCCTCGTCGAGGACGCCCTCTCCGAGGTCGACTTCACGGCGCTCGCCGGCGACGAGGCCAGCGGGGCATCGAGGAACTAGGACGATGGAAGAAGTAGCCAGGGTCTACAGCGAGGCGTTGTTCGACGTCGCCAAGGAGCACGACTCGCTCGACGAGATCCGTGATCAGCTCGGCGAGGTCGCCGACGCGATCGCGAAGGATCAGGACCTGCAGGTCTTCTTCTTCAGCCCCTACTTCTCCTCGAACGAGAAGCGCGACGGGATCAAGAAGACGATCACCGGCGCCAACCCCGAGCTGGTCAACTTCCTCGAGCTCCTGGCGGAGAAGCACCGGATGCCGGCCCTGTTCCGGATCCGCAGGCGCTTCGACGAGCTGTGGGACCAGGAGAACCAGCGCCTCGAGGTGACGCTGACCAGTGCCGTCGAGCTCGACCCCTCGGTCGTCGAGTCCGTCGGCGCCGAGATCGAGCGCAAGACCGGGAAGACGATCGAGCTGCGGAGCGAGGTCGACGAGTCGATCATCGGCGGCCTCGTCCTCCAGGTCGGCAACCGGGTCCTCGACGCCAGCATCCGCAACCGCCTCGAGAAGCTGCGCCGCGAGGTGGCGCAGGCGGCCTGACCAGACTTCAGTAAGAACTTCGAATCAACAAGGAGCGTTAGAGCAAGATGGAAATCAAGCCCGACGAGATCTCCTCGATCCTGCGGCAGCGGATCGAAGGCCTCGACACCGGCAGCGCGGACCTCGCCGAGGTCGGCACCGTGCTCTCCGTGGCCGACGGCATCGCCCGCGTCCACGGCCTCGACAACTGCATGTCGCTCGAGATGCTCGAGCTTCCCCATGACGTCACCGGCCTCGCGCTGAACCTCGAGGAGGACAACGTCGGCGCCGTGCTCTTCGGCGAGTGGGACAAGATCGTCGAGGGCGACACGATCAAGCGCACCGGCCGCCTGCTCGAGATCCCGGTCGGCGAGGAGCTCCTCGGCCGCCTGGTCGATCCGCTCGGCCGCCCGCTCGACGGCAAGGGCGACATCCACACCTCCGAAACCCGTCCGGCCGAGTACAAGGCCCCCGGCGTCATCCAGCGCCAGGGCGTCAAGGAGCCGATGCAGACCGGACTGAAGGCGATCGACTCGATGATCCCGATCGGCCGCGGCCAGCGCGAGCTGATCATCGGCGACCGCCAGACCGGCAAGACGGCGATCGCGATCGACACGATCATCAACAACAAGGACAAGGACGTCGTCTCGGTCTACGTCGCGATCGGGCAGCGCATGGCGACCGTCGTCCAGCTCATGGAGACGCTGAAGGAAGCGGGCGCGATGGACAACACCATCATCGTCGCCGCCCCCGCCGACGAGGCCGCGCCGATCAAGTACATGGCGCCCTACGCCGGCACGGCGATGGCCGAGTTCTTCACCTACAAGGGCGGCCACTCCCTGTGCATCTACGACGACCTCACCAAGCACGCCTACGCCTACCGGCAGATGTCGCTGCTGCTGCGGCGCCCGCCGGGCCGCGAGGCGTACCCCGGTGACGTCTTCTACCTGCACTCGCGCCTGCTCGAGCGCGGGGTCAAGCTCTCCGACGATCTCGGGGGCGGCTCGCTGACGGCGCTGCCGATCATCGAGACGCAGGCCTCGGACGTGTCGGCCTACATCCCGACCAACGTCATCTCGATCACCGACGGGCAGATCTTCCTCGAGTCGGACCTGTTCTACTCGGGCGTCCGCCCGGCGATCAACGTCGGCATCTCGGTCTCCCGGGTCGGCGGTAACGCGCAGACGAAGGCGATGAAGAAGGTCGCCGGCAAGCTGCGCCTCGACCTCTCGCAGTACCGCGAGCTCGAGGCGTTCGCGCAGTTCGGCTCCGAGCTCGACCCCGAGACGCAGAAGACGCTGTCCCGCGGCGAGCGCCTCGTCGAGGCGCTGAACCAGGGCGAGCGCCAGCCGCTCTCGGTCGCCGAGCAGGTCGCTTCGATCTACGCCGGCACCGGCGGCTACCTCGACCGGATCAAGGTCGAGCGCGTCCCCGAGTTCCTCGCCGACCTCCGCGACCGTCTCCGCTCCGAGCAGGCCGACCTGGTCAACTCGATCAACGACGACGGTCAGCTCTCCGACGAGCAGGAGGAGCAGCTCGGCAACGCGATCGCCGAGATGATCGACGATTTCGGTCCCGACTTCGACGCCGAGGGCAACGAGCTCGAGGAGGGCGAGTCGGACCGGATCAAGGACGAGGCCGAGCGTTCCGCGCCGGGCCGGACGGTGTCCGACGAGGAGGCCGAGGGCGCCGATCAGACCGCCGACGAGGAAGAGGCCGCGACGGTCTAGACCATGGCGACGCAGAAGGAAGTCAAGAACCGGATCACCTCCGTCAAGAACATCCGCAAGATCACGCGGGCGATGGAGATGGTGGCCGCTGCGCGGCTGCGCCGGGCCGAGCAGCGGATCGACCGGATGCGCCCCTACGCGCAGGCGATCCGCCGGATCACCCAGCAGGTGGCCGAGGCCGCCGGGCAGGCCGGCAACCGGGTCGCGCTGCTCCAGCAGCGGGACGAGGTCAAGCGGGTCGGGATCATCCTCGTGACCGGCGACCGCGGCCTCGCGGGCTCCTTCAACACGCAGATCATCCGCGCCGGCACCCAGCTCCAGCGCGAGCTCGAGGCCGAGGGCAAGGAGGTCCGCTACTACGTGGTCGGCCGCCGCGGCAACTCCGCCCTGAGCTTCCGCGGCGAAACCGTCGAGGGGTCCTTCACCGGCTTCACCGACCAGCCGTCGTTCGCCAACGCCCGCGACATCGGCGACCGCCTCGCGGCGTCGTTCGTCGACGAGGAGATCGACCGGGTCGAGCTGATCTACAACCGCTACGTCTCGCCGCTGACCCAGTACGTCCGGCGGCACACGCTGCTGCCGCTCGCCGAGGCCGAGGTCTTCGGCGAGGGCGTCCCCGAGCCGGAGAAGCCCGAGGACCCGGAGCTCGCCGAGGCGCATCAGCGGGCCGAGTGGATCTACGAGCCGGACCCCGAGGAGGCGCTGCAGGCCCTGTTCGAGGAGTACGTGAACCTGTCGGTCTACCGGGCGCTCCTCGAGTCGGCCGCCTCCGAGCACGGGGCGCGGATGACCGCGATGCGGAACGCCGCCGAGAACGCCGGCGACATGATCGACCGGCTGACGCTCGAGATGAACCGCGTCCGCCAGGCCGAGATCACGCAGGAGATCCTCGAGGTCGTCGGCGGCGCCGAGGCCCTCGGATCGGGCTGATCAACCGAACTTTCGAATCTTCGAACGACTGAGCAAGGAGAAACAAATGGCTGAAACGAACGGACACAACCAGGGAACCGTCGAGCAGGTGATCGGCGTCGTCGTCGACGTCGTCTTCCCCGACGGACTGCCCGAGATCTACAACGCCCTGACGATCGAGATCCCCGAGGGTGACGGTCGCAACGCCATCAATCTCACCTGCGAGGTCCAGCAGCACCTCGGCGACGATCGCGTCCGCGCGGTCGCGATGGACGCCACCGACGGCCTCCGCCGCGGCGATCCCGTCGTCGACACCGGCTCCTCGATCACGGTGCCCGTCGGCAAGGACACGCTCGGCCGGATCTTCAACCTGCTCGGCGACCCGATCGACGAGAAGGAGGACGTCGCCGGCGAGGACCGTTGGCCGATCCACCGCCCGGCTCCGAGCGCGGAGGACCTGACTCCGACGCAGGAGATCCTCGAGACCGGCATCAAGGTCATCGACCTGCTCGCCCCGTACGCCAAGGGCGGCAAGGTCGGCCTGTTCGGCGGCGCCGGCGTCGGCAAGACCGTTCTGATCCAGGAGCTGATCGCCAACATCGCCACCGAGCACGGCGGCCTCTCCGCGTTCTGCGGCGTCGGCGAGCGGACCCGCGAGGGCAACGACCTCTACGTCGAGATGACCGAGTCCGGCGTCATCGACAAGACGATGATGGTGTTCGGCCAGATGAACGAGCCCCCCGGGGCTCGCCTCCGCGTCGCCCTGACCGGCCTGACCATGGCGGAGTACTTCCGCGAGGTCGGCGGCCAGGACGTGCTCCTGTTCATCGACAACATCTTCCGGTTCGTCCAGGCGGGCTCGGAGGTGTCGGCCCTCCTCGGCCGGATGCCGTCCGCGGTCGGCTACCAGCCGACGCTGGAGACCGAGATGGGACAGCTCCAGGAGCGGATC
>JADFCZ010000138.1 GCA_018263295.1 Conexibacter sp. | reverse complement strand
CGTCGAAGGTGCTCCAGAGCTCGGCGCGGAGGACCGGGTCGAGCCCGACGGTCGGCTCGTCGAGCACGAGCAGGTCGGGCTCGTTGAGCAGCGCGGTCGCCAGCGAGACGCGGGAGCGCTGTCCGCCGGAGAGGGTGCCGGTGATCCGGCCCGCGAAGTCGCCGAGCCCGACGGTCTCGATCGTCGCAGCGATCCGCTCTGCGCCGACGCCGTAGAGCGCCCCGAAGTAGTCCAGGTTCTCGGCGACGCTGAGGTCGCCGTAGACCGATGGGGCCTGGGTCACGTAGCCGACCCGCGGCCGCAGCCCGGCCGAGCCCGCCGGCAGGCCGAGGACGTCGATCTCCCCGCCGGCGACGATCTGGACGCCGACGATCGAGCGCATCAGCGTCGATTTCCCGCATCCGCTCGGGCCGAGCAGGCCGGTGATCTTCCCGGCCGGCACCTCGAGCGTGACGCCGTGGAGGACGTGGTTGTCCCCGCGGATCACGTCGAGTCCGCGGACCGCGATCGCCGCGCCGGCCTGCTCGTCAGGGGCCATGGCCGCCAGTCATACCATTGGCGACGTGCAGTTCGGGTCCCCGCATCACCATCACGAGCTGATCGACTCGACCAACGTCGTCGCCAAGGAGCTGGCCGCGGACGGAGCGCCGGCCGGGACCGTCGTCACCGCGTCCGAGCAGACCGCCGGCCGCGGCCGCGGCGATCGCGTCTGGACGGCTCCGGCCGGCTCGGCGCTGCTCTACTCGGCGATCCTCCGCCCGCTCGACCTCGGGCACCTGCTGCTGCCGCTCGCAGCGCCGCTGGCGGTCTGCGAGGCCTGCGAATCCCTCGCGCCGGTCCACTGCGAGGTGAAGTGGCCGAACGACGTCTGGGTCGACGAGCGCAAGCTCGCCGGCGTCCTCATCGAGGCGCGCCCGCCGGACTGGGCGGTGATCGGGATCGGGATCAACCTCTCGATCGCCGACGACGAGTTCCCGGACGACATCCGCTGGCCGGCGATCTCGCTCGGCCACGGCATCGACCCGGACGCGATGCGGGTCGCGCTCGACGCCGCGCTGACGAAGTGGGTCGCGGAGCCGACCGAGCACGTCGTCGACGTCTTCGCCGCCCGGGATGCGCTCCGCGGCCGCGAGCTCGCCTGGGAGGGCGGCCCCGGCGAGGGCGGCCGCTCGGGCACCGGCGAGGGGATCGACGAGCGTGGCAACCTGCTCGTCCGCACGAGCGGCGGCGAGCAGGTTGCGCTCGGTTCGGGAGAGGTCAGCCTGAAGCTGGGCAGGCCCGGGGACTAGATCCGCAGAGTGTCGAGGACGCCCGGGGGCGGCGAGGGTCAGGCGGCGCGGCGGCGCCGGCGCCGGCGGTTCGAGCCGGAGCGTTCCGGTCCGGCGTCCGGGGAATCGTGGTCGGAAGCGGAGATCGGCGGCGAGGCGGGCTCGAGGTCGTCGCCCTCCTCCTCGTCGGAGTCCTCCTCCGCGATCGGATCGTCCTCGCCCGGGTCCTCGGCGGTTCCGGCCATCGGCTCGTCGTCGGGCTCGGCCCCGTTGTCGTCCTCGACCGCCTCGACGTCGACCGCGTTCTCCTCCGCGTCCTTGGCGTCGGCACCCTCGCCCTCGCGGGAGCGCTTGCTGCGGCGGCGGCGCTTCTTGCCGCTGCCCTTCGGCAGGTTGCGGAGCAGTTCGCGGGCGACGGCGGAGGGCTTGCGGGCCATCCGCATCCGGGCGCCGCGCAGCACCTCCTCGGCCTCGGGGGTGTGGGCGACCGCGGCGGCGAGCAGGGCGACGGCGAGACGGCGGTCCTGGTTGCGGGCCGCCTGCACGAGCCGGCGGGCGTTCTTGCCGTGGGCGCGTCCGGAGGAGTTGACGAACAGTCCGAGCAGGCGCTTGGTCTCGGGCCAGCGAGCGACCGCGTACTCCTCGTGGGAGTCGCGGGTGAACTCGGCGAGGCGCCAGACCCAGGCCTGAGCCTGGTCGCGACGCCCGATCCGGTTCTCGGCCAGCGCCTGGAGGAGGATCCGGACGCCGGCGCGGCGCTGGTCGCGCTGCCAGGTGCCGACCATGTCGATCGCCTCGTCGAACGGCTCGGCCTCGCGGGTCGCAGCCAGCTCGCCGAGCGCCTTCAGCTTGAGCTGGGTCGAGCGGTTGCGCTGGATGCAGGTGAGCAGGAAGCGGCGGCGGAGCTCCTTGGCCTGGTCGTGCTGGAGCATCGCCTTGGCCTTGCGCCAGGAGTTCGGCTGGACGCGGGCGCCGGCGAGCGCGGCCCAGACGTGTTGCTCGGAGTAGTCGAGGCGCTCGACGGCGATCCGCCACATCTCGCGCTCGAGGACCTGGAGGCGGCGCTCGGGATCGGCCGAGACCGGCACGACCCGCTTCTCGACCCTGACCCGGCGGCCGCGGCCGCGGCGAACCGGCCCGACGACGATCGCGCCGCCGCGGTAGACGTCGCGGTCGAGCAGGCTGTGGAGGGTGACGATCGCCTCGTCGTGGCGGGTCGCGGGGTGGACGAGGTCGATGACGAGCCCCGCCTCCTTGCCCGGGTTGCGGCGGGTCACGCGGCCGACCCGCTGCTGGTAGATCCGCTTCGAGGCGGTCGGCGCGAGGTGCATGCAGATGGTCGCCCGCGGCGAGTTCCAGCCCTCGGCGAGGAGCATCGCGTTGCAGAGGACGTCGACCTCGCCGCGCTCGAAGGCGGCGAGGATCTCGGCCAGCTCCCGCTTCGGCGTCTCGCCGGAGACGGCGCGGGCGTTGATGCCGAACCCGCGCATCGCCTCGGCGACGTTGTTGGCGTGCTTGACGCCGGCGGTGTAGATGACGCCCGGGACCTTCTTGAAGCGCGACGCGTAGAGGTCGGCGATCGCGACGTTGAACGGGCCCTGGTCGAGGAGCTTGGCGAGCTCCTCCTGGTCGAAGTCCTGGTCGACCTCGCCGCGGCGCAACGGCACGTTGGCGAGCGTGCGGACTCCCGGACCCGGAGGGATCCGGATGCAGCGGAGCGGCGCGATGACGCCGCGCCGCGCCGCCTGGGCGAGGTCGAAGCGCGAGGTCTGGGTCGGGAAGAGGTCGGCGACGTGGCGGGCGATCAGGGCGCCCGTGGCGGTCATGCCGATGAAGACCGGGCCCTGCCAGTTGCGGATGCAGGCGCTCGTCTTCTCGCCGAGTGCGGTGTGGGCCTCGTCGCAGATGACGATCGAGTAGGCGTCGGAGATCTGGCCGGCGTTACGGACGAACCACTGGTAGGTCTCGACGGTGACCGGGCCGTAGGCGTTGTCCTTGCCCTTCAGGAGCGGCGGGGAGAGGCGGTCGCCGTAGCCGCGGTCGGAGATCTCGCCGATGAACTGGTCGACGAGGTTGCGGCGGTGGGTGAGGATCAGGATGCCGCCGGTGCGCGACGACTCGACGAAGCCGACGGCGGCGACGGTCTTGCCGGCACCGGTCGCGTGCTCGAACCAGAAGCGGCGGCTCGCGTGGGGATCGTCGGCGGCGTCGGCGACGACGTCCTCGTCCTCCTCGTCGGCGGGCTCGTCGGCCCAGTCCTGGGGCTCCTCGTCCTCGGCGAGCGCGTCCTCGTCCTCGGCGGTGCCGCTCGCCGCGGACTCGCCGTTGCGGCCGGACGTGCCGTTGCCGTTGCGGTTCGAGCCGGGCTCCTCGATCTCGGCGATGATCGCCGCGAGGGTGCCCGAGAGCGCGTCGACCTGATGCTCGGACAGCTCGGCGCCGTCGAGCAGGAGCGGATGCTCCTCGGCCAGGACGCGCTCGAGGCCGAGCAGCAGCGAGTACTGCTGCCGCCACTCCGGCGAGGGGTCCTCGAAGCCCTCCTCGATCTCGACCAGCGCGGCGTCGAGCGCGAGCCGGCGCGCGGTGCCCGGATGCAGGTCGGCGATCGTCTCGCCGTCGAGCAGGATCGGCTCCCGCGTGAACTTCTGGACGCGTTCGAGATCGGCGCCGGAAGGCGCGTTGGCCGCATCAGCGGCAAGTGCGGTGGTTTCTGCCATCAGAAAGGCTGGTGACCGCGGCGTACGCTCCAAGACGAAGCGAGCCGGGCAGTAAGCTCGTCGGGCGAGGCGGTCAGGTTGCTGATGCTGGCCGCGGCCCCGCGACCCATTCCCCTCGGGTCGCATGAAGCATTAAAGCAGGGCGCAAGGCCGGATGATCACCAACAAGCGCAAACGGGCGACGAGAGCCGTCGCGGGATTGCTGGCAATGCTGGCCGTGATCGCCCTCGCCGGCTGCGGCGGCGACGACTCGGCGGTCGACCCCGGGACCGATCCGCCCGACTACGGGCCGGCGCTCGCGAAGGCGCCGCCGAAGCTGAAGGCGCTCTACGAGCAGGGAGGCGTGCTCGTGCCCGGCGAGCTCGACGCCTTCTCCGAGCAGCTCGAAGCCGTCCGCGGATATCCGGTCGTCGTCAACAACTGGGCCTCCTGGTGCGGCCCCTGCCGGACCGAGTGGCCGTGGCTGCAGCAGGCCGCCGCCGACAATCTCGACGAAGTCGCCTTCATCGGCGTCGACGGCGACGACTCCGACGACGCCGCCGAGACCTTCCTCAGGGACCATCCGGTTCCGTACCCGAGCTTCGCCGACTACGGCAAGGAGATCGGCAACCAGGTCGGCGCCACCCTCGTCGGCGGTTTCCCCAACACCCTCTTCTTCGACCGCAACGGTGAGCTCGTCTACACCCACCAGGGCGTCTACGAGGATCAGGCCGCGCTCGAGGCCGACATCCGCAAGTACGCCCTCGGCGAGTCCTAGCCCATGGGTCGCGCCGCGGTCCGGGTCGCCGCCGCGGTCCTCGCCGCGGCCCTGCTCGCGCTCGCCGCACCCGCCGGCGCCCAACAGGACTCGGGCTCGGACTCGACGACGGTGCCCTCGATCGAGCTCGACGGCGAGATCTCCCCGGCGACCGCGAGCTGGATCGGATCGGCCCTCGCCGACGCCGCCGACGAGGGCGCGCCCCTCGCGATCATTCGCCTCGACACGCCCGGCGGCCTCGACGAGTCGATGCGCGACATCGTCAAGGACATCGTCGCCGCGCCGATGCCGGTCGTCGTCTACGTCTACCCGAACGGGGCCAGGGCCGGCTCGGCCGGGGTGTTCATCACCCAGGCGGCCGACGTGGCGGCGATGGCGCCGGAGACGAACATCGGCTCGGCCTCGCCGATCACGAGCACCGGCGACGACATCGGCGGCACCCTCGGACGCAAGATCACCAACGACGCCTCCGCCTACGTCCGCGCGCTCGCGACCGCGCACGGGCGCAACCCCGATCTCGCCGAGCAGATGGTGCGCGAGGCGACCAACGTCTCCGCCGCCGAGGCCCTCGACGCGGGACTGATCGACCTGATCGCCGGGGACCAGGACGAGCTGCTGGCGGACCTCGACGGCTTCGAGGTGAAGGGCCCGAAGAAGCAGACGCTCGACACCGCCGGCTACGCGCTGTCGGAGCGCGACATGCCGCTCCGCTACGAGCTCATGCAGATCCTCGTCAACCCCAACATCGCCTACCTGCTGCTGCTCGTCGGGATGATCGGGATCGCCCTCGAGGTGGCGGCGCCGGGGGCGATCCTCCCCGGGCTGCTCGGCGGGGTCGCGTTCGTCCTCGGGCTGATCGGAACGCTGCAGCTCCCGGTCGCCGCGATCGGCGTGGTCCTGCTCGTGCTCGCGGTGGCGCTGTTCGTGGCCGAGGCGCACCTGCCGACCGGCGGCTTCGTCGGCGTCCTGGGGATCGGTGCGTTGATCGCCGGCGGCCTCCTGCTGTTCAAGCCCGACGAGGGCGGCTCGACCGTGAGCCCGTGGGTCGCCGTCCCGGTCGCGATCGTGCTCGGCGGCGGGCTGCTCCTCGTCGGCGGACGCGTGCTCTCGGCCCGCCGGCAGGGCTTCCGGACCGGGGAGGACGAGCTGCTCGGCTCCACAGCCACCGTCCGCACCGACGTCGACCCGGTCGGGCAGGTGTTCGTCGAGGGCGCACTCTGGCGCGCCCGCTCCGCCGACGGGACGCCGATCGCCGCCGGCGCCGAGGTCACCGTCGAGGAGATCGACGGGCTGACCCTCGTGGTCGCGCCGGCGGCGCCCGGCGGTGGCGACGACCGATAATGGCTCGATGAGCTGGCGCAGGGCACTTCTCGCGGCGGTCGCCGCGATCGCCGTCCTCGCCGCCGCGCTGCCGATCGGCGCGTCCGCCCAGCAGGAGGACGCGATCCCCTCGATCGAGCTCAGCGGCGAGCTGACGCCGGCGCAGGCCGACTGGATCGGGCACGCCATGACCGACGCCGCCAGCGAGAACTCCGAGTTCGCGATCATCCGCCTCGACACCCCCGGCGGGCTCGATTCCTCCGCCGAGGAGATCGTCGACACGATCCGCTCCGCCTCGATCCCGGTCGTCGTCTACGTCTACCCGGGTGGGGCCGAGGTCGGCGAGCCCGGCTCGGCGATCGTCGACGCCGCCGACGTCGCGGCGATGGCGCCCGGGACGACGCTGGAGTTCGAGGGCAACGACCTCGGCGAGAACACCGCGCTCAAGCAGGGTCGGATCGACGTGATCGCCGCCGACCAGGAGACGCTGCTGGAGAAGCTCGACGGCTACCAGGTCGCGGGCCCGAAGGCGACGACCCTGAGCACCGCCGGCGCCGAGATCGACGATCGGTCGATGTCGATCCCCTACCAGGTGATGACGGTGCTGGTCGATCCCGACGTCGCCTACTTCCTGCTGCTGATCGGCCTGCTCGGCCTGCTGTTGGAGGCGTTCGCGCCCGGCGCGATCATCCCCGGCTCGATCGGCGCGGTCGCACTCGTACTCGGCCTGATCGGCGCGATCCAGCTCCCCGTCACCGCGGTCGGCGTCGTCCTGCTGATCGCCGGCGCGGCGCTGATCGTCGCCGAGGTCAACCTGCCGACGGCGGGGGTCCTCGGCGTGCTCGGAGTCGCCGCGCTGATCGGCGGAGGCCTGCTCATCTTCGACACCCAGACCGATCAGTTCGAGGTCTCGCCGCCGTTCGTGATCGTCGTCGGCTCGGTCCTCGGGCTCGCGACGGTGTTCGTCGGCGCCAAGGGGCTACAGGCGCGCAGGCGCCCGGTCCAGACCGGCGTCGAGGAGCTGCTCGGGTCGGTCGCGACGGTGCGCTCGCCGCTCGACCCGGCGGGCCAGGTGTTCGTCGAGGGCGCGCTCTGGGAGGCCCGGGTCGATCCCGCGTCTGCCCCGGTCGAGGCCGGGTATAGAGTCAGGGTCGAGGGAATCGACGGGCTCGAGCTCGTCGTCAGCCCTCTCGAGGACGGTCCCCTCGCCCCCGGCGGCGAGACCGTCGGCAGCGAACCGGAAGGAGCCTCTTGATGGTGGCATTGGGAATCGTCGCGGCGCTGGTCATCATCGGCCTGCTGATCCTGTCGGCGTCGGTGCGGATCCTGCGCGAGTACGAGCGCGGCGTCGTCTTCCGGCTCGGCCGGCTGATCGCCCTGAAGGGCCCCGGCCTGCGGTTCCTGATCCCGATCGTCGACCAGATGGTCCGCGTCGACCTGCGAACGGTGACGCTGAACGTCCCGCCGCAGGAGGTCATCACCAAGGACAACGTCACCGTCCGGGTCAACGCCGTCGCCTACTTCCGCGTGCTCGATCCCGACCGGGCGATCACCGAGGTCGAGAACTACCTCGTCGCCACGTCGCAGATCGCCCAGACCACCCTGCGGTCGGTCCTCGGCAAGGCCGAGCTCGACTCGCTGCTGTCCGAGCGCGAGCGGCTCAACCAGGAGCTCCAGGCGATCATCGACGACCAGACCGAGCCGTGGGGGATCAAGGTCTCGACGGTCGAGGTCAAGGACGTCGAGCTGCCGCAGGACATGCAGCGCGCCATCGCCCTGCAGGCGCAGGCCGAGCGCGAGCGGCGGGCGAAGATCATCGGCTCCGAGGGCGAGTACCAGGCTGCTCAGAAGCTCGCGGACGCCGCCGACATCATCAGCCAGAACCCGGCGACCCTCCAGCTCCGGTACCTGCAGACGCTGCTGCAGATCGGCGTCAACAACACGACGATCGTCTTCCCGCTGCCGATCGACCTGATGGACGCCTTCAAGAGGATCGCCGACGGGCGGCCGATCCTCACCGACGCTCCCGAGGGCCCCCGGCCCGAGATCACCCCCGAGCCCGGCGACCCCGAGCCCCCGGTCCCGCCGCCGCCGCCGGAATCCCCGCTCTGAGCCCCGCCCCGCCCGACAGCGGGGGCGGCGAGGCGCCGCCGGAGATCCGGATCGACCAGCTCACCGGCCAGCGCGCGCTGCTCGCGCCGGGCCGGGTCGACCGCCCCCGGGCGTTCGCGCGGGCCGAGGCCGAACCCGCTCCCGACGCCGCCGAGACCTGCCCGTTCTGCGAGGGCCGCGAGGATCGGACTCCGCCCGAGTTCTGGGCGAACCGGCCCGGGGGCGGCCAGGCGGACACCCCGGGTTGGCTCCAGCGCTCGGTCCCGAACCTCTACCCGGTCCTGACCGGTCCGGACGCCGCCGCCGGCACTGCCCGTCCCGCCCACGACTCGGGGCTGACCAGCGCGGCCGACCCGCTCCGGAGCTCGGCCCGGGCGAGCGAGCCGGAGCTCTTCCGGACGGCGGCCGCGAGCGGAGCGCACGAGGTGATCGTCAGCTCGCCCCGCCACGTCGCCTCGCTCGCAGATCTCGGCGCCGAGGAGCTCGCCGGCGCCCTCGCCGCCTGGCGGACCCGGATCGCCGCTCGCGCCGACGAGGCGTCGCTCGTCCACGTCTGCGTCAACGAGGGACCGCTCGCCGGCTCGACGCTCCCTCACACCCATGCCCAGCTCTTCGCGCTGCCCTTCGTCCCGACCGAGATCGCGCGCGAGCGCGAGCGCTTCACCGCCTACCACGAGCGGACGATGGGCAGCCACCTGCTCGAGGACGTCCTCGTCGAGGAGGTCCGCCGCCGCGACCGCCTGGTCGCGATCGACGAGGAGGCCGCGCTGATCTGCCCGTGGGCGTCGCGCTCCCCTTACGAGATGCGCCTGCTGCCCCGCAGCGTCGAGCCGCGCTTCGACGGCGACGAGCGCGGAGCGGCGCTGCTCGGCCGCGCCCTGGCGGCGCTCGCCGCCCGTTTCGACGGGATCCCGCAGCTCAACCTCTGGGTCCGGACGGCGCCCCGTGCCGCCGGCGAGTTCCACTGGCACATCGACATCGCGCCGCGGCTGTCGGTGCGGGCCGGCTTCGAGCTCGGCACCGGGGTCGAGATCAACTCGATCGCGCCGGAGCGAGCTGCCGCGGAGCTGCGGGAGGCAATGCCCGCCGAGCCGCCCCGATAGCCTGCGCCGCCATGCCGCCGGTCTCTCGCCCATATCCCAGGTTCATCGCCGACAGCGCCCAGGAGTCGCGCCCTTACGGCCGCTGGCAGGAGCGGCTGACGGAGTCGTTCGCGAAGGCGTGCGAGGCGCTGGCCTCCGATGCCGGGACCGGGCCCGACCTCGAATCGGTCCGGTTCTTCCCGGAGCGGACCTGGGGCGGGCGCACCTACGTGCCGGCAGTCGCTCCCGGGACTGAGGAGGTCGACGGCGTCGTGCCCGAGTACTTCGGCCACGTGTCGTTCCTGCACAAGCCCGACGGCGAGCCGGGCGAGATGACCGCGATGGCCGACTTCACCGACGTCACCGCCGCCGACAACGCCGACTGGCAGGTCGACCTCAACGACGACGTGGTCGGCCGCTGGCGCTCCGACGGCGGGCGCGGCGCCGACATCACGCTGATCTGGGGAACGCCGCTCGTCCGCGGCGCACTCGCCGTCACCGCCGAGCTCGAGGGGGAGGTGCTCGACCAGTCGGCCGTCAACGAGGGCCGGTTCACGCTGATGGCGGTCGACGCCGTGGAGGGGTTCGGCGACGAGCTGTTCCTCGAGATCAAGCTCTGGAACCGCAAGCTCCAGGAGATCGCGTCGGAGAGCCTCTACGCCGACGACGACGAGGACGGCGCCGAGGAGGACTGAGCCGGCGCGCTCACGCCGGGCGGTGGTACCAGGGGGGCGCGTCGATCGCTTCGCGCAGACCGTCCTTGCCGCCGCCGAGGATCGACGGGCCGTGCGTGAACAGAAGCCGGTCGAAGTCGAGCTCGAACAGCGGCTCCAGGGTCGGGTTGAACCTCTCCGCGTAGAAGCGGCGGACGCGCTCGTCGATCGGGTCGGCCGACCAGACCCGCGGACCCTCGTCGGTCCCGACGACGGCGTCGGCGAAGACCAGCGCGTCGTGGGAGGGGACGAGCAGCGGCGTCTCGAAGCGCCGCGGCTTGCCGATCGCGTGGGCCGTGACCCCGGCCGGCAGCTCCTCGCCGGCCTTGAAGGCCGTGAAGTCCTCCTCGGAGCCGAGCCGCTTGGCACAGGCGGGGTGGCCGTGGATGGTCACCTCGCGGCCGGTTCCGAACCGGTCGCGGATCGCCTCGGCGCTGCGCACGTGGTAGGGGATCGTGATCAGCACGCGGATCGGCCCCGCGCCCGTCGAGTCGAGCAGCTCCCAGGCCGGGTCGTCCTCGTCGGTCATCAGGGGGTCGATCGCCAGGATCTCGTCGCCCGCATCGGCGATGAACGCAACGACCTCGGCTCCGAAGTCGCCGGGGTGCCACTCGGGATGGCGGCGGGCCCAGCTCCAGAGGCCGGGTGCGATCTCCTCAGGGGCGCTTCCTCCGTGCTCCATCTGGATCCCCAAGCTACCGGGGTCGATCCGCAACTTCGCGCCCCCGGACAGGTTTGAGATGTCGTGGGAGTAGGGAGAGCAGAGCTTCTCGCCGCGCTCGCCGTCGCCTCGACGTCCTTCGTCGTGCCGGCGCCGGCACCGGGAGCACCGGCTCGCGACATCGACCCGGCGCGCTTCGGAGCCCAGATCGATCCGGTCACGGCGCCGGCCTTCTGCTCCCGCCTGCAGGACGACGGCGCGACGGTCAGCGCCCAGTTCCTCAGTCGCGGCGTCATGGAGCGCAACGACGGCAGCCTCAACAGGTCCGTCATCGACAATCGCGTCGACGCCCTCCTCGACTGTGGGATCGAGGTCGGCCTGCGCGTCGCGACCGGGACCGCCGAGGAGGAGAACGGGCTCCCCGACGATCTCGATGCCTACACGGCGCTGCTCACTCAGCTCTCGGCTCATCTCGCCGGTCGCGTCGACCACTTCGCGATCGACAACGAGACCGCGGCACCGAGTCACTGGCCGGGGTCGGCCGAGAGCTACTTCGAGCTCGTGCGGGCGGCGAGCGCCGCGCTGCGCGCCGGCAATCCCAACGCGACGGTTGTCGACGGGACGATGGCCAGCGGCTCGATGACCGCCGTCATGGTCGACGACCTCTACGACCGCGGGCGCTTCGACGAGGCGATCGCACTCGCCCAGGAGACTCAGGCCAACGAGCTCGGTGGCGGCGCCCCGGTCACCGACATGGCGAGCCTGACCGACTACGTCACCAGCGACAAGGTCCAGCGCTTCGTCCGCTTCTTCGAGCTCCTGGTCGGCAACCAGTCCCACATCGACGCGATGCAGCTCCACTACTACGGCCCCTGGCGGTCCCTGCCGGAGATGTTC
>JADFCZ010000137.1 GCA_018263295.1 Conexibacter sp. | reverse complement strand
AGAGCCACGACGGCCGGGACCTGCGAGCGTTACTCGACCAGGCCGCGGACCGGGCGGCGCTGAGCGACCGCGAGGCCGAAGCGGCGGTCGCGGCCGAGGACCACGCCGGGATCAGGGTGATGACGGTCCACGCGGCCAAGGGGCTCGAGTTCGAGTGCGTGGCGGTCGCCGATCTCGGGCGGAAGCTGTCGAGCGGCGGTCACCCGCCGTCGCTGCGCCTCGCCTACGACGAGGACGGGGAAGCACCCCGGGTCGGCCTGCGGCTCGCCCGCGTCGGCGCGGCGACCATCGACCTCGCCGGATACCGTGAGCTCAACGACCGCGCCGCCGACGCGGAGGCCGAGGAGTCCGGGCGGCTCGCCTACGTGGCCGCGAGCCGGGCGCGCTCGCGGCTCCTGCTGTCGGGCACGATCGACCCGGAGAAGGAGCTCGAGGAGACCGACCTGCCGCTGCGGCGGCGCTCCGTTCTCGGGAGCCTCATGCCCGTGCTCGGAGTCACCGGCGACGACGGGCAGGTCGTCCATGCGGATGCCCCGTCGGCCCTGCCCGGCGTCGAGCCCGGCCGCTTCGACCCCGCGCCCATCTCGGTCCGGGTCACCGGCGCCGGGGCGGAATCGGCGGCGGCACTCGGCTTCGATCTGCGGGGGCGCGGCACCGTTGCGGCCGGCACCGGCGGCAGGCCACCGATGCTCGCGCTGGCCGAGCGCGGCGCGGCGGCTGCGCGGAGCTTGTCCTACGCGGCGCTGGCCGACTACGAGCGCTGCGGGTACCGCTTCCTCGCCGAACGCGTCCTCCGCCTCGGAGCCGGGGCGGATCCGCTCCCGGGCGACCCGGAGGCGGCCGGCCGGCCGTCGGGCATGGGCTTCGGCCGTGCCGTCCACGAGCTGCTCGAGTGGTCGGCGCGGAACTCGTGGCGGCAGCCGGAACCGGACCGGGTCGCCGCCGGGGTCCGCCGCGAGGGCTTCGGCGATCGCGAGGCCGAGCGGGCCGCGCTGATGATCGGCGCCTGGACGGCCTCGGAGCTGCTCGCCGGCCTCGTGGCCGACGGTGCCTCGTTCCGCCCCGAGGTGCCGTTCCGGATCGGCCTCGGCGAGGAGACCGTGATTCGCGGCACCATCGATCTCATCGTCGAGCGTCCCGGGCGGCCGCCGCTCTTCGTCGACTACAAGACCGACCGCGTCGACGCCGGGGACGAGCCGGCGCTGTCGAGCGCCTACGAGATCCAGCGGCTGCTCTACGCCGCGGCGATCGCCGAGGCGACCGGAGCCGAGGTCGTCGATAGCGCCTACTGCTTCCTGCAAGCGGCCGCGAGCCCGGTCCTCGGTAGCCACGACGCCGCGGCGATCGCCGCCGGGCGCGAGCGGATCGGGGAGCGGGTCGCCAGGATCCGCGGCGGTGACTTCGCCCCGACCCCCTCCCCCGGGCCGGCGCTCTGCCGCGACTGCCCGGCGCGAGCGCGGCTCTGTCCGTACCCGCCCGAGCAGACCATGGGGAGGGCCGCGTGAGGATCGCCCTGTTCGCCTACGGATCGCTGGTTTCGGCGCCGAGCGCCGCCGTGACGATCGGGCGCGAACGACTCGATCTCCACCCGGCCGTGCTGACGGGCTGGCGGCGCGGGTTCACGCTCGTCCGCGACAACCGTGCGTGCGAGAAGACCTTCGCCCGCAGCGACGACGGCGGCGTCCCCGACCACGTCCTCGCCCTCAACCTCGACCGCGGGTCGCCCTCCGACCGCGTCAACGGGGCGCTGATCGCCGTTTCCGAGCCCGACCTCGAGCGGCTCGACCGGCGTGAGATCCGCTACCGGCGAATCGACGTCGGCGGCGATCTCGAGGACGACGGGCACGGGTTCGACCGGGTCGCCACCTACGTCGCGCGCCCCGAGCATCACGCGCTCCCGCCGCCGCCGGGCGCGGTGGTCCTCAACGCCTACGAGCGGGCGGTCGAGGACGCCTTCGACGGGCTCGGGCCGGGCGAGCTCGCCCGCTACCGGGAGACGACCGACCCCGGCACGGCCGAGCGAATCGATGCCTACCTGCTGAGCGGCGACATTCCGCCCGGCAACCCCCGCGGCTGGTAGCCGCCGGGCCTAGGCATCCGAACGCCAGTCCTGCGCCCAGTCGTAGAGGGCCTGCAGGGCCGGCACGAGCGCCTCCCCCGGCGCGGCGAGCCGGTAGGAGACGCGGGCGGGGCTGCCCTCGTGAACCGCGCGCTCGATCAGGCCCTCGGACTCGAGCTCGCGCAGGCGTTGCGACAGGAGGCGGTCGGAGACCCCGGGAACGGCGGCGGCGACGTCGCTGAAGTAGCGGGGACCGTCGATCAGGCTGAACAGGATCGCGCCGCTCCAGCGCCGGCCGACCAGCTCGACGGCCTCGTGGTAGCGCGAGCAGACGACGACGGGAGGCGGGCCCGCGGGCGGTGCCGCCGGCCGTTCGGTGCCTGCTGCAGCGGAGCGGGCTTCCACGGGGTCAGCCTAGCGAAGCGCCCACCCGGGCTCGCCCGGGGCCGCGAGCGCCCGCGATCCCGCACTCGATGCGGGACGAGACGGTTTGCGCCGCTTGCCGGCGCAGTAGCCTTAACGGCCTGCGGGGGTCCGGCCCTGCTTCGAAACCGGCTGATCGCAGACCTCAATTGACCAAGAACTCGAGCTCGGTAGCCAGGCGGAGAAGGTTGCTGCTGATCCCACTGGGGATCGCATGCGCAGCTGCGTTCGTCGCCGGGGCGGCGGTGGCCGGCGGCTCCGCCGAGCGGGACGCAGTCGAGCGCTTCGCGAAGGCGTGGCAGGAGGGCGACTACGGCGCCATGTACGACGAGCTCAACGCCGCCTCCCAGGACGAGTACTCGAAGGCGGACCTCGAAGCGGCATACGCGGACGCCGCCGGGACCGCCACGGCTACGAGCGTCGCCGTCGGCGACACGAGCGGCCCCGAGGACCGCGACGGCCAGGAGGTCGTGCTCATCCCGACGACGGTCCAGACGTCGGCGTTCGGCGAGGTCAGCGGCGACGTCGCGGTCCCGGTCGCCGACGAGGGCGTCGCCTGGCAGCCGAACCTCGTCTTCCCCGGCCTCGCGGAGGGCGACGAGCTCCAGGCCGACACCAAGTTCGGCGAGCGCGCGCCGATCCTCGCCGCCGACGGAAGCGAGCTGGCGAGCGGCCCGGCGTCGGCGCGGACGACCAACGGCAGCGGCGGCATCGTCACCGGCGAGACCGGACAGCCGGGGAAGAAGCTGGCCGAGCAGCTCGCCGACCTCGGCTACCCCGAGGGCGTCGACACCGGCACCAGCGGCCTCGAGCTCGCCTTCAACAACATCCTCGCCGGCGCCCCGGGCGGCAAGCTCCTGGCGGTGGGCGACGGCGGCAAGGCCGTCCTCGCGCAGCGGCCGCCGACGCCGGGCAAGGCGCTGCGGACGACGATCGACGCGAACCTCCAGGACGCCACGGCGGCGGCGCTCGGATCGACCTTCGGCGGCGCCGCCGTCCTCGATGCGAAGAACGGCGACGTCCTCGCCCTCGCCGGGCTCGCGTTCTCGGCCCCCCAGCCGCCCGGCTCGACCTTCAAGGTCATCACCGCCAGCGCCGCACTCGAGGACGGCGCGACCACGCTCGACGAACAGTTCCCGGTCCAGACCTCGACGGTCGCGGGGGGACGCGAGATCGCCAACGCCCACGACGAGTCCTGCGGCGGGGATCTGGTCACGAGCTTCGCGCTGTCGTGCAACACCGTCTTCGCGCCGCTCGGCGTCCGGATCGGGGGCGAGAAGCTGGTCGAAGAGGCCGAGCAATACGGCTTCAACTCGCCCCCCACCATCTACAACCCGAAATCGCTGGCGCTGACCCAGCCGCCGGACAGCACGATCCCGAACCCGCTCGGCGAGGAGGTCAACGTCGCCGTCAGCGCAATCGGGCAGGGCGAGGTCCTCGCGACCCCGCTCGAGATGGCGTCGGTCTCGCAGACGGTCGCCAACCACGGGGTGCGCTCGCCGACGGCGATGGTCAAGAGCCCCGAGCTCGCCGGCGACTATCCCGACGTCGAGGTGATGAAGCCGGAGGTCTCCGACCAGGTCAAGAAGATGATGATCGAGGTCGTCAATTCCGGCACCGGGGCCGCCGCATCGCTGCCGGACGCGCAGGTCGCCGGTAAGACCGGGACCGCCGAGCTCGGCACGACGACGAACTCGGAACCGGTGGCGCCCGGCGAGGAGCCCGAGCAGGACGTCGACGCGTGGTTCACCGCGTTCGCGCCCGCCGACAAGCCGAAGCTGGCGGTCGCGGTGATGGTCGTCAACGCTCCCGGCGACGGCGGCACCGTCGCGGCGCCGATCGCGCGACAGATCCTCGAAGCCGGGCTCTGAGCCGGCCCGGCCGGCGCCGCCCGCTCAGGAGCGGGACGGGAACCCGAACGCCGCGCCGGTGATCACGACGATGCCGCCGATCAGGGCGACCAGGCCGCCGACCGAGTCGGTGGCGAGGGAGAGCAGAGCGCCGAGGACGGAGAGGACCGATCCCGCGGCCAGGAGCGACCACCAGCCGTTGCCCTCCCGGCGCCCGGCGGGCGCGGTCAGGACCGTCCCGACGACGATCGCGGCGAGGCCGGCGACGTCGGCGCCGGTGCCGAGGACCCCGAGCAGGATCACCACCGCCCCGGCTGCGGCGAGCAGGAGCGCGAACTGGATGAGCCTCGTGCTCACGGCACCACAGCCCGCGGGCGCCGGTCCGGCGCTCGAGGACTAGAGATCGAGGACGATCTCGCCGACCTCATCCGGTCCTGGGACCTCGAGGACGAGCGGGCGGTTCTCGTTGGCCGCCTCGTCGATCGCGAAGAGGATCAGCGAACCCTCGATCGGGCCGTTCTTGGCGGGCGTCTCGGGCCCGGGCACGGTCTCGTCCGGAAGCACCGGCGTCCCCGGCTTCAGGGCCCACTCGTTGTCGAGCGGGACCTGCTCGTAGACCCGGTCCCTGGTGTCGACGATCTCGAAGGGATTGGGCACGACCGCGGCCTCCTCGCCGTTGTTCGTGACCTGCATGAAGACGCCGAGGTACTCCTGGGCCGGGCGCAGGGGCGGCGCTCCCGCGAGGTAGGCCGCATCCTCGGGCGAGAAGCGGTTCAGCTCGCGCGTGATCTGGATGCTGTACTCGAGGTCGCCGAGCTCGAGGGGCTCTCCCTCCTTGGCCTCGGCGGTCGGCTCGTCGCCGCATCCGGAGGTCGCGGCGGCGAACCCGATGAGGGCGAGGACGAGCAGCGGGATGATCAGAAGTCGGCGGCGCATCGGCGGCGGAAGTCTATCGGCGCGGGCTCAGAACTGACTCGCCCCGGCCACGTGAAGACGCTCGATCCCGGCGTCGGCCTCGACGAGGTCGCGGAGCCGGATCAGGGCCCGACGCCAGCGGCGGCGGTGCCACCCATCCGGGCTCAGGGCGTCCTTCAGCTTGTCGACGTGATGGATGGGTTCGGTCCAGAAACTGACCCGGACCTCGGTCATCCCGCCGCCGGCCTCGGTCAGCTCCCACGCCGTCCCGACCGGCATCCGGTCGATCCGGGCTCCCCTGCCGGCCTCCACGACCAGGTGCGGGGCCTCGACCTCGGTGACCACGGTCTCCATCCAGAAGTGGAAGAGCGGCGGCGTGAGCTGGAATCGGGCGGCTGCGCCGATCCCGACCGGGTCGATCCGCTGCAGCCTGAACTGGTGCTGGAAGTGGTCGCAGAAGGCGGGCCGGTTCGAGAGGTCGGCGACGATCTCGAACACCCGCTCGCGCGGTGCGTCGATCGTGATCTCGGAGGTCACCGGGCCCATCGCGGGCGAGTTTATCCGCGGCGAGGGCGCCGGCGGCGGCAGGAGCGCGGGTCGAGGCGGCGAACCGTTCTCCCGATGGAGGCGGCCTCCGCGGACACCCATGGCAAGCTCTCCGGCCCCGCGCCGGCACCGGGCCCCTTCGTCCACCACGAAGAGCACCCGATCGACGGCGTGGTCCGCTGCGCCGTCTGCGACCGGTTCCCGCTGGTCGGCGAGCAGGTGACCCGCCACGAGGGCCGCGGCGACGACGAATGGGCGTGCGAGACCTGTGAGAGCTCGGGCCGGAGCGCCCGGCTCGGCGCCGTCGCCGGCACCGACCGGGTCCGCTCGATCGGCGGCGCGGCGAACGTCCACCGCGCCGCCTAGCCCCCGCTCCCGCCATCGAGGCCATCCCGGTGCGTCTATAGTCGCGGCCGTGCCGGCCACGCGCGAGATCGGGAGCTGAGCGCCGATGTCGGTGACGATCGCCGTGCTCTCGCAGAAGGGCGGAACCGGCAAGACGACGACGGTTCGCTCGCTCGCCGACGTCCTCGCGCGTACGGGCCTCGACGTCCTCGCGATCGACGCCGACCCGCAGGGGAACCTCTCCGACTACTTCGACGTCGACCCCGCGGCGGAGCCGACGCTCGCCGAGGTGCTCGCCGGCCAGGCGAAGGCGGTGGATGCCGTTCACGGCCAGGTGATCCCGGCAAACCTCGGCCTCGCCGAGTCCGAGCTCGTCCTCGCCGGCAAGATCGGTCGCGAGGTGACGCTCCGCAACGCCCTCCGCGAGGTCAAGCGGCGCCACGACGTGATCCTGATCGACTGCCCCCCGACGCTTGGGCTGCTCACGGTGAACGCCCTCGTCGCCTCCACCCACGCGCTGCTCTCGACCCAGGCGCAGCACTTCTCGCTGCAGGGGGTCGAGCAGGCGATGGAGATCTTCGACCTCGCCAAGGACACGCTGAACCCCGAGCTCGAGCTGCTCGGCGTCCTTCTCAACATCGCCAACATGCGGACCAGGCACGCCCGCCAGACCCTCGAGGCGCTCGACGAGCGATTCCCGGGCAAGGTCTTCAACACGGTGATCCGCCAGTCGATCGCCTACGCCGAGTCGGCCGAGCGCGCCCGCCCGATCCTCGAGTACCGCCCCGAACGCGGCGCCGACTACATCGCTCTGGCCGAGGAGGTCCTCACCCGCCTCGGCATGGACGACCGCGCACGCCGCCTCGAGCAGGTCCGCCAGGACACCCTTCCGGCCCGACTCCTGGCGTAGCCGCCAAGGCCGATTCCGGGACGTGTCAACGGGGAGCGGGAAAGAAGCCCGTTCCGCGGCGACAGGTCCTTCAGGACCTACCCTGAAGCCTCGGCGTCGCGCATCCCGGTCACCGCGGAGATGCCGAACAGGAGCACCAGGGCGCCCACGCAGGCGAACGCGAGCAGGAGGCCATCGTGGGAGCCCGCGATCAGGCTGCGCGAGGCCTCGATCACCGGTGTCACCGGGTTGAAGCGGGCGACGTCCTGGACCCAGGACGAGAGCAGTTCGCGAGGCACGTAGACCGGGGTCAGGAACAGGATCAGGAAGACGGGGGTCTGCATCAGCGGACCCGCCTGGATCGAGCGGAACCGGAGCGCGATCCCGGCGGCCCACATTCCGATCGCGAAGTTGAGGAACAGGGCGAGTCCGATCAGCGTCACGAGCTCGGGGAGGTTGCTCGATACGTCCATCCCGGCCAGCAGGCCGATCGCGAACAGGAGCGTCATCACCATCAGCGCCCGGATCAGGCTCGAGATGACGTAGCCGCCGAGGATGCCGAGGCGGTTCGGCGCGGCGAGCATCAGCCGGCGGCCGAAGCCGCTCTCGAAGTCGCGGGCGATGCCGAAGCCGGTGAAGACGCCGCCGAAGGCCGAGGCCTGCATCAGCACGAATCCGAACTCGAACGCGGTGTAGCCGTTGGGGTAGTCGAAGCCCGGCGAGCTGTCGATGTTCGAGAGCCCGCCGGCGAACGCCCCGAAGAAGAACAGCGGGAAGATCATCGCCGGCAGGACCAGCGCCGGGTTGGTGACGAAGTTGTGGGTGCTGCGCCAGGCGACCGCCCGAGCGACGCCCCAGAAGCCCGCGCCGCCGCTCACGTCCGCACCAGGGTCGTGCGGAGGCTGGCCGCCGCGAGGCTGAGGAAGACGGCGATCAGGATCGCCGAGACGCCGAACGCGAGGCCGAGCGCCTCCCAATCGAACCCGACGACGTACAGCGAGCGAATTCCCTCGATCAGGTAAGAGAGCGGGTTGATCGTCGCCACCGTCCGAAACCAGTCCTGTTCGATCAGATCCCGCGGCATCGCCATCGAGGAGAAGAAGAGGAAGACGAAGAAGACGGGGAACATGCTCTGCATCGCCTCGCCGGTCCCGACGCGAAGCGCCGTGAAGACGCCGACGCAGCTGAACGCGAAGCAGATCACGAGCGAGAGCAGGAACAGCATCGGGACGCCCGCGGCTCCGGCTGCGAAGTCGGCGCCGACGGTGAACCCGATCGCGATGTAGAAGGCGGTCTGGATCAGCGCGATCGCCATCGACCCGCCGAGCATCCCAGCGAGGAGCGCCGGTCCCCCGAGCGGTGTCATCGCCATCCGGTTGAGGAAGCCGGTCTCGATGTCGGTGGCGAGGTCGGTGCCCGAGTTGAGGAGCGTGAACGTGCCGCCCTGGATGAACGGGATCGCGAGCGCGAAGGTCACGTAGGAGTCGGTCGGGAACCCGGGGATCCCCGTCGCGGCGTCGAGCCCGGCCGAGTTGACCGCGAGCAGGAACAGCGGGAAGACGATCGCCGGGACGAACGCGGCCGGTTGCCGCATCGAGCGCAGGAACGAGCGCCGTGCGACCTCGTAGATGCTGTCGAGCTGGCCCGTCAAGCGGAGACGGCCTCGAACTCGCCCGACTCGTCACCCTGCTCCTCGCCCGCACCCTCGAGCTTGCGGCCCGTCTTCTCGAGGAAGACGTCGTCGAGCGTCGGCTCGTGGAGCTGGAGATCGGCCACCTGCAGCCCCTCGGCGTCGAGCGCGCGGACCACCTCGACGAGGCCGCCGCAGCCCGGGTCGAGGCGAACCCATGCGGCATCCTCGTCCTCGGGCCCCGAAGCGGAGCCGAAGCGCCCGAGAACCTCGACCAGGCGGCCGCGATCGGAGGGGTCGGCGGCGCGGGCGGAGACGCTGGGCTCGCCGACCTCGGCCTTCAGCATCGCCGGCGTCCCCTCGGCGACGATCTTGCCGCGGTCGATGATCCCGACCCGGTCGGCGAGGCGGTCGGCCTCCTCGAGGTACTGGGTCGTCAGAAAGACGGTCATCCCCTCGTCGTCGGCCAGCCGTTCGACCTCCTCCCAGAGGGAGCTGCGGCTCTGCGGGTCGAGCCCGGTCGTCGGCTCGTCGAGGAAGAGGATCTCGGGGCCGTGGACGAGCGCGAGGGCGAGGTCCAGTCGCCGCTTCATGCCGCCCGAGTAGCCGCCGACCTTGCGGTCGGCCGCCTCGGCGAGCCCGACGCGCTCGATCAGCTCGTCGCCGCGCGCGCGTCGCTCGGGCTTCGGCACGCCCTGGAGCGCAGTCTGCAGGCGCATGTGCTCGCGGGCGGTCAGGTGGGCGTCGAGCGCTGCCTCCTGGAGCGCGGCTCCGATCACCGAGCGGACCCTGCCGCCCTCGCGGGCGATGTCGAAGCCGCCGACGCGGGCGACTCCTCCGGTCGGCGGCAACAGGGTCGTCAACATCAGCACCGTCGTCGACTTACCGGCGCCGTTCGGACCCAGGAACCCGTAGATCTCCCCCCTCTCGACGTGGAGGTCGATGCCGTCGACCGCGAGCGGCCCCTTCCTGAACTTCTGCGTCAGGCCCTCGACCTCGATGGCCCACTCCGATGCGCTCTCACTCATGCGCGGCACCGTAGCACATTTGTTTGTTGCACCACCATTATCGGAGTGTTGCAAATATCTATCGATGACAATAGAATCCCCTGTGGCGATGGGAACCCGCACCAAAGACGAATCCGCGGCCGCGGCATGGCGCTCGATCATGAGCCTCGTCGGCTGGGGGTCGAGCCGGCCTCCGCGGGTCCCCGCGGTCGCCCAGCGGTTCGGGCTCTCGCCGAAGCAGCTCGTGCTGATCTGGCGCCTGCCCCCCGGCAGCACGGTCTCGATGCGGGAGATGGGCGACAAGCTCTCCTGCGACGCCTCCTTCATGACCGGCATGGTCGACCGGCTCGAGGAGGACGGGCTGATCGAGCGCCGGCCCGACCCCGGCGACCGCCGGGTGACGCTGATCGCGCTGACCGACGAGGGCGCGAAGTTCCGCGACCGGGCACTCGCCGCCCTCCACGAGCCGCCGGAGGAGTTCGGCGCGCTCGACCGCGACGAGCTCGATCAGCTCGCGACGCTGCTCGGCAAGGTCTCCGGCTAGGCGATCTCGACCCGCGCGCCGCGCGGCGAGAACTGGGCCCGTCGTACGTCGGCCCACCCCTCGGCGAACTCGCCGAGGCGGTCGAGGAGCCCCTTGCCGGACTGCCAGAAGGCCCAGACCAGGACGGTCGGGCCGGCGCCCGAGATCGTCGCTCCGAGGGCGCCGAACTCCTCGGCCCGCTCGACCAGCTCCATCGAGCGCGGGAAGAGCGAGGCACGGTGAGGTTGGTGGACCCGGTCGGCGAGGCCGGCCCGGATCAGGTCGAGGTCGGAGCGCTCGATGCCGAGCACCAGCTGCGCTGCGGCGGCGACGTTCGCGGTGACGTCGGCGAGCGGATAGGCGTCGGGGAGCGCCGCCCGCGCCGCGCTCGTCGAGACCTCCTCGCGGGGAATGACGAGGATGCCCTCGACGCCCTGGGGCGGGGCCAGCCGGACGGGAGCGGGCTGCGCCTCGCCGGGGGCGGCCGGCGGGCAGAGGGTCACGCCGCCGTAGAGCGCCGCCGCGACGTTGTCGGGATGGCCCTCTATCTCGGTCGCCCGAGCCAGGATCCGCTCACGGTCGTTGGCCAGTTCGAAGAGGTGGTCGGCGGCGAGGAGGCCGGCGAGGATCGCCGACGCGCTCGAGCCCAGTCCGCGCGCGAGCGGGATCTCGCTGCTGACCCGGAACGAGATCCCGTCGGCTGGATGGAGGCTCTCGAAGGCGCGGACGATCAGGTTGCTGCGGTCGGCCGGAGCGTCGAAGCCCTCGGAGGCGATCGAGAACGTCCCGGCCTCACTCACCTCGAGCTCGAGCTCGGAGGTCAGGGCGGCCCCGAGGACGTCGTAGCCGGGACCGAGGTTCGCCGTCGAGGCGGGCACCCGGACGATCCGGCTCCGCGAGCTCAAGGCGCCGGCCTCACCACTCGCCCGACGCGAGCCGGGCGGCGTCGCCGGCGATCCCCCGGGCGAGGACCCCGCCGTCGGGGACGACGGCACCCGGCAGCAGCAGCGCCTCCTTGACCTGCGCTCCGGCGCCGATCGTCGCGCCGGCGCCGATCAGGAGCGGGCCGGTCAGGGACGCTCCCGCTCCGACCTCGCAGCCGGGGCCGAACAGGACCCTGCCCTCGACCTCGACGTCGCCGGGGATCCCGAGGCCGCCCGGGACCGCGCCGTCGCCGATCTCGCCGTCGAGCCGGGGCAGCTTCACGGCGCCCTCGACGGCGTCGAAGTTCCCCTGCAGGTATTCCGGCAGCGTGCCGACGTCGTTCCAGTAGGTCTCGATCTCGTGAACGTGGAAGGGGACGTCGCCGTCCAGCAGGGCCGGGAAGACGTCGTTGGCGAAGTCGACCGGATCCGGCATCTCGTCGCGCGGGAAGTAGTCGAAGATCTCAGGCCTGAACGCGTAGACCATGCAGTTGCAGAGGTCGGAGAGCGCCTCGGCGGGATCCGGCTTCTCCTGGAAGCCCTGGACCCGTCCGTCGGAGTCGGTGACGACGACCCCGTACTCGCTGACGTCGGCGACCTTCTTAACGCCGAGCGTCGCGACGCCGCCGTTGGCGCGATGGGCGGCCATCAGGGCGGTCAGGTCGGCGTCGGTCAACGCGTCGCCGGCGAGGACGAAGAA
>JADFCZ010000136.1 GCA_018263295.1 Conexibacter sp. | reverse complement strand
GTCGACGCCGGCGGCACTGGCGCCGGAGCTGATCGAACAGCCCGCGAAGTCGAGCCCGGCCACGCCCTGGCCGCCGAACGGGTTGGTCGCCTGCTCGCCGTGGCGCTTGGGGATCACGTAGCGGTCGTCGTAGTCGCCGATCGCGACCATCTCGAACATCGCCTCGATCTCGGCCGGGGTCATCCCGACGTCGGCGGCGATCGCCTCGTCGACCCGTCCGTCGACGTTGGCGGCCCGCATGAACCGGCGCATCGCAGCGAGGCGGGCCAGCGAGCGCCGCACGGGCTCCGGGTCGCCGGCCGACATGAATCCCGCGAGGTACTCGACCGGTATCCGCATCTCCTCGACGGCCGCGAACAGGCGCTCGGGGTCGAGCTCGCCGCCGGCAGGGTCGACCATCGACTCGACCGGCGAGAGCGGTGGGACGTACCAGACCATCGGCAGCGTCCGGTACTCGGGATGGAGCGGGAGCGCGATCCGCCAGCGCTTGCACATCGCGTAGACGGGCGAGCGCCGAGCGGCCTCGAGCCAGTCCTCCGGGACCCCGTCGCGGAGAGCCTGCTCGCGGACCTCGGGATCGTCGGGGTCGAGCATCAGGTCGAGCTGCGCGTCGAGCAGGTCGGTCTCGTCGGCGACCGAGGCCGCGGCCTCGACCCGGTCGGTGTCGATCAGGACGATGCCGACGTGGCGGAGGCGGCCGACGCAGGTCTCCGAACAGACTGTCGGCAGGCCCGCCTCGATCCGCGGGTAACAGAAGTTGCACTTCTCGGCCTTGCCCGTGTTCCAGTTGAAGTAGACCTTCTTGTAGGGGCAGCCGGAGACGCAGAAGCGCCACGAGCGGCAGGCCTCCTGGTCGACGAGGACGATGCCGTCCTCCTCGCGCTTGTACATCGCGCCGGAAGGGCAGGAGGCGACACACGACGGGTTGATGCAGTGCTCGCAGATCCGTGGCAGGTACATCATGAACGCCTGCTCGAACTCGATCCGCACCCGGTCTTCGAGATTGCGGCGGTTCGGGTCGCCGGCCGCGGACTCCTTCGCGGCGGCGAGGTCGTCGTCCCAGTTCGGCCCCCAGCTCAGGTCGAGGTCCTCGCCGGTCACCAGCGACTTCGGCCGCGCCGCCGGCTGGACGTCCCCCGCCGGGGCGTTGATCAGGTGCTCGTAGTCGTATGTCCAGGGCTCGTAGTAGTCGTCGAGCGACGGCAGGTCCGGGTTCCAGAAGATGTTGGCGAGCTTCTTCAGCCGCCCGCCGGCCTTCAGCTTCAGCTTGCCGCGGCGGTCGAGCGTCCAGCCGCCGTTCCAGCGCTCCTGGTCCTCGTAGTCGCGGGGGTAGCCGCGCCCGGGCTTCGTCTCGACGTTGTTGAACCAGACGTACTCAGTGCCGGGCCGGTTGGTCCAGACGTTCTTGCAGGTGACCGAGCAGGTGTGACACCCGATGCACTTGTCGAGGTTCATCACCATCCCCATCTGCGCCCTGACCCTCATCCGTAATCCACCTCGCTGCGCCGCTTGCGGACGATGATCAGCTGGTCGCGCTGGGGTCCGGTCGGCCCGTAGTAGTTGAAGGCCCACGAGAACTGGGCGTAGCCGCCGATCAGGTGCGACGGCTTCATCGTGATCCGGGTCAGGGAGTTGTCGGTGCCGCCGCGCGCGCCCGAGATCTCCGAGACCGGGACATTCACGTGCCGGTCCTGCGAGTGGTAGAAGAGCGCGATCCCGGGCGGGACCCGGTGGGAGACGGCCGCGCGGCAGGCGACGTTGCCGTGGCGGTTGTAGACCTCGAGCCAGTCGTTGTCGGCGACGCCGATCTTCTCCGCGTCCTCGACCGACAGCCACATCGCCGGCCCGCCCCGGAACAGCGTCAGCATCATCAGGTTGTCCTGGAACTCGGAGTGGATCGACCACTTCGAGTGGGGGGTCAGGTAGCGGACCGTGACCTCGATGCCGTCGCCTGCGTCCGGCTTGCCGGCGAGGTCGATCAGCTGCCCGGCATCGACCGGCGGCCGGTAGGCGGGAAGGCCCTCGCCGAGATCGAGCATCCACTCGTGGTCGACGAAGAGCTGCTGGCGGCCGGTCAGCGTCCGCCACGGGATCGAGAGATCGACGTTCGCGGTGAACGGCGAGTAGCGCCGCTCGCGGGACTCGAGCCCCGACCACTCGGCCGAGGCGATCACCTTGCGGGGCTGGATCCCGATCTCCTCGAACGTGAGTCGTTCCTCGGCGCGCTCGGCCGAGACCCCGGCGAGCTCGAGCCCGGTCTGGTGCTCGAGCGCGCGGAAGCTCTCGACCGCGAGCCGGCCGTTGGTGGTCCCCGACAGCGCGAGGATCGCCTCGCAGACATCGATGTCGCGGCTCAGCGACGGCCTCCCGTCGGCCGGCCCGCCGCCGTTGGCGCGGCCGTTGCGAACTGCGAGCTCGGCGACCTCCTGCTCGGGCTTCCAGGCGACGCCCTTGGCGCCGATCCCCGCCTTCTCGACGAGCGGGCCGAGCGCCTTCATCTTCTCGGCGACCGCCGTGAAGTCGCGTTCGACCGGCACGAGCTTCGGCATCGTCTTGCCCGGAATCGGCTCGCACTCGCCCGCACGCCAGTCGCGGACCTTCCCGAGCGGCTGCGCGATCTCCTCGGGCGTGTCGTGCAGGAGGGGCGCCGCGACGAGGTCGGTTCGGGTCCCGAGGTGCTTCTCCGCGAGCCGGCTGAACTCGGTCGCGATCCGGTTGAACGCGTCCCAGTCGGTCTTCGCCTCCCAGGGCGGCGGGATCGCGGCGTTGAAGGGATGGACGAAGGGGTGGAGGTCCGTGCTCGAGATGTCGTGCTTCTCGTACCAGGTGGCCGCCGGCAGGACGACGTCCGAGTAGATGCACGATCCGTTCATGCGGAAGTCGAGCGTGGTGAAGAGGTCGAGCTTGCCGACCGGTGCCTCGTCGTGCCACTCGACCTCCTCGGGCCGGTGCTCGGGCCCGGACTCCTCCGAGCGGACGGCCGCGTCGGGGACGCCGAGCAGGTGCCGGAGGAAGTACTCGTGACCCTTGCTCGAGGAGCCGAGCAGGTTCGCCCGCCAGAGCGACAGGACCCGCGGGAAGTTGGCCGGGTCGTCGGGGTCCTCGCAGGCGAAGCCCAGGCGCCCCTCCTTGAGCTCCGAGACGACGTGGTCGGCGGGCTCGGCGCCGGCGGCCTTCGCCTCGTCGGTCAGCTCGAGCGGGTTGCGGTCGAACGTCGGGTAGCTCGGCAGCCAGCCGAGGCGGGCGGCGAGCGCGTGGCAGTCGACCATGTGGCGCTTGCCCAGCGCGCCGTTGCCGGCGGGCGAGGTGAACTCCTCGGTGCCGAACGTCTCGTAGCGCCACTGGTCGGTCGCCAGGTACCAGAAGGGCGTCGCCGGCTGCTGGCGCGGGGGCCGCGACCAGTCGAGCGCGAAGGCGACCGTCGACCAGCCGGTGATCGGGCGGACCTTCTCCTGGCCGACGTAGTGCGCCCAGCCGCCGCCGTTGATGCCCTGACAGCCGCAGAAGAGGACCAGCGCGAGCATCGCCCGGTAGGTCTGGTCCGAGTGGAACCAGTGGTTGGTCCCGGCGCCCATCACGATCATCGAGCGGCCCCCGGTCCGCTCGGCGTTGTCGGCGAACTCGCGGGCGATCCGGGTGCAGAGCCCGGCGTCGACGCCGGTGATCGGCTCCTGCCACGCCGGCGTGTAGGGGCTCGAGGCGTCGTCGTAGCCGGTCGGCCACTCGCCCGGCAGTCCGTCGCGACCGACCCCGTACTGGGCGAGCGCGAGGTCGAGGACCGTCGTCACGAGCCGGCCGCCGACGCGCTTGGCGGGGACGCCGCGGCGGATCGTCGTCCCGCCCTCGGTCGTCCCGCCCTCGAAGCACGGGAGCGTCACCTCGACCGCCTCGTCGTGGTGCCCGTGGAGGGTCAGGAGCGGGTCGGCCTCGTCGAGGTCGAGGTTCCAGCGGCCGGCGCCTTCGGTGCCCCAGCGGAACCCGATCGAGCCGTTCGGGACGACCGCCCGGTCGCGCCCACCGTCCCAGAAGACCGTCTTCCAGTCGGCGTTCTCGCCCGTCTCGCCGAGGTCGGAGGCCCGCAGGAAGGACCCCGCCGCGTAGGTGCCGTCCGCGCGCTCGTCGAGCGCGACCAGCATCGGCATGTCGGTGTACCGGCGCGCGTAGTCGCGGAAGTGCGGGACCTCGCGATCGACGTAGAACTCCTTCAGCGTCACGTGGCCCATCGCCATCGCGAGCGCCCCGTCGGTTCCGGCCTCGGCCGGCAGCCAGTGGTCGGCGAACTTCGTGTGGCCGGCGTAGTCGGGGGAGACGACGACGACCTTCTGGCCCTTGTAGCGCGCCTCGGTCATGAAGTGGGCGTCGGGCGTGCGGGTCTGGGGGATGTTCGAGCCCCAGAGGATCATGTAGGAGGAGTTCCACCAGTCGGCGGACTCGGGGACGTCGGTCTGATCGCCCCAGATCTGCGGCGAGGCCGGCGGCAGGTCGGCGTACCAGTCGTAGAAGGAGAGGCAGACGCCGCCGATCAGCGAGAGGAAGCGGCTGCCGGCGGTGTAGGAGACCATCGACATCGCCGGGATCGGCGAGAATCCGGCGATCCGGTCGGGCCCGTACTTCCTCGCGGTGTGTACATGGGCGGCTGCGACGAGCTCGGCTGCCTCGTCCCAGCTCGCGCGGACGAACCCGCCCTTGCCGCGCTGCGACTTGTAGGCGCGGGCGCGCTCGGGGTCCTCGACGATCGACTCCCAGGCCTCGACCGGGTCGGCGCCGCCCGCCTTGGCCTCGCGGTACATCTCGAGCAGGACCCCGCGGACGTAGGGCCGCTTCGGGCGCAGCGGCGAGTAGACGTACCAGGAGAACGAGGCGCCGCGGGGGCAACCACGCGGCTCGTAGTCGGGGGTCTCGGGGCCGTTCGAGGGGTAGTCCGTCTGCTGGGTCTCCCAGGTGACGAGCCCGTCCTTGACGTGGATCTTCCACGAGCAGGAGCCGGTGCAGTTGACGCCGTGGGTCGAGCGGACCACACGGTCGTGCTGCCAGCGGCGCCGGTAGGACGACTCCCAGTCGCGGGCGTAAGTCGACGCCTCGTTCCAGCCGTCGGCCGAGCGCTCGGGGTGTCCGAAGAACTGTCGGGCGCGCAGCAGCGCGCGGCCGTCGCTCACGAGGCGGGGGCGACGGTCGTCGTCTCGGGTTCGGATCCGGTCTGCCCCGCGGATCCTCCCTCAGCCCTGATCACGAACAGCGCGAACCCGGCCACGGCCGCCATCAGGATGAACCCGAGGGCGTAGCCGTCGGTCTGCGCCTTGACGAGCGCCATCACGAGCGGCGGGAAGAACCCGCCGAGGCCTCCGGCGGCGCCGACGACTCCGGTGACGGCGCCGACCTGGTCCGGATACCACTCGGGCACCAGCTTGAAGACGGCGCCGGTGCCGAGGCCGAGGAACACGGCGAGGGTCAGGCAGGAGATGGTCAGCGGCACCATGTTCTCGTAGCTGAGCGCGAGCGAGAGGGCGAGTAGGATGGTGCCGACGAAGGAGACGGTCAGGACGCTCCGGGCGCCGACCCGGTCCGAGAGCCAGCCGCCGATCGGCCGTGACGCGACGGCGAGCAGGGCGAACCCGGCCGCGCGCGCCCCGGCGTCGGTCTTCGCGAGGTCGTGGACGTCGACGAGCAGCTTCGGCAGGTAGAGGAACATCGCGACGAAGCCGCCGAACGCCATGAAGTAGAAGAGCGTCAGCGCCCAGGCCCGGCTGCTGCCCTTGCCCCGGAACGCCGACAGCGAGGCGAGCATCGAGCCGGTCTTCCCCTGTACGGCGCCCGGAGCATCCCGGGCGGCCGACCAGAACACTGCCGCCATGATCGCGAGGACGAAGGCGGCGATCCAGAAGGGCGCGTCGACGCTGGTCGCGTCGGCGATCCGCGGTGCGGTCAGCGCGCCGAGGACGGTGCCGCCCATTCCGATCCCGTAGATCCCGAGCGCGAAGCCCTGTCGGTTCTGCGGGTACCACTTGTTGACGAACGGAACCCCGACCGCGAACGAGGCGCCGGCGAAGCCCAGCAGGAACGCGAACGCGAGGACGGCTCCCCAGGAGTCGTTGAACAGGGCGAGCCCGATCAGCGGCAGCGGCGTGTAAGCCATCAACAGTGCGAAGACCCGGCGACCGCCGTAGCGATCGGTCAGGACTCCGAGCGGGATCCGCATCAGCGAGCCGAGCACGACCGGGATCGAGATCGTCAGCGCGAGCTGGCCGTCGGTCAGGTCGAGCTGCTCCTGCAGGTCGGGCCCGAGCGGCCCGAGCAGGGCCCAGGCGTAGAAGCAGACGGTGAATGAGATCGTCGCCAGCGTCAGCTGGCGGGCGTTCCCGCCCTCGTCGGACACGTTCATCGTGATTCCTCGCTTCCTTCGGTGGGAGCTTCGATTTCGATCCGGCAGCCGGCCGCCTTTGGGTCCCGCGCTTCGAAGTCCGTGACGCGCGCCCGGCGATCGGCGCCCTGCACGATTCCCTCGGCGATCCCGAGGTGGAGGGTGCAGATCACCTCGATGTTCGACTCGGCGACGTCGCGGTAGGGGCAGTTGCAGAGGGTGAAGCAGGTGGTCTCGCCCTTCTGCTCGCGGCGTGGCCAGAAGCCCATCGCCCGCAGCGAGTCGTCGAGGACGGCCGGACCGTCGGTGCTCTCCGACTCGGCGGCGATCTCGCGGCCGATCATCCGGCCTTGGGCGCGGATCTCGGCCCGGTCGGCCGCCATCACGGCGACCGAGCGGCCGAGCCACTGCGCGAGCTCGCGGTACGCGTCGGGCGGGCGGCCGGCGATGCGGCCGCCGCTCGCGACCTTCCAGGTCTTGCGCGGCCGGCCGCGGGCGCCGTGGTCGGAGCCCTCCTCGGCCAGCCCGGCGGCCGCCAGTCGTCCGAGGTGGAGGCGGGCGCTGTTGGGGTGGACGCCGGCCCGCTCCGCTGCCTCCTCGGTGGTCAGGGGATGGCGGGCCTCGGTCAGCGCCTCGAACAGGCGGATCGCCGTCGGCTGGGCGAGCGGATCGTCGGTCGCTGTGGGCGGGAGGTCCACGGTCACTCCGCCTCGATCAGCCCGAGGGCTCCGGCGTCGGCCCAGCGGAACGCGTGGGTGACGAACGGGTAGGTCCCGGGCTCGTCGAGCGTCAGCTCGAACATCGCGCCGCCCCCGGCGGGCACCCCGTAGGTCGAGACGCCGGAAAGGGGGTTGAGCGGGTTGCCGTCGGGCTCGACGGTGTCGAAGATGTCGCCGACGACGTGGAAGTCGCTGTCCAGCGTCGGCCCGGCAGCGACGACGAACAGCCTCAGCGGCTCGCCGACCGCCGCGGTCATCGGGTTGTCGCGGTAGCGGAAGGCCCGCCCGTTGAACGCGGTGAAGGTCGGATCCTCGGTCCGCATCGCCTTGTAGGAGGGATGGATCTCGTGCTTGCGAACCGGTCCGTAGAACTCGCTCTGGACGATCACCTTCTCCCGCGCCGGCGGCCTGCCCGCGATCGGGTCGACGACGATCGCGCCGTACATGCCCATCCCGATGTGCTCGAGGACGGGGCTCGTACCGCAGTGGTAGAGGAAGACGCCGGGCCGGCGGGCGACGAACGAGAAGGTGTGGGTTGCTCCCGGGTTGACGTCGGCGAAGCCGACCTGCGGTGAGATCTCGGCGGCGTGGAAGTCGACGGAGTGGGCCATCCGGTCGGAGTTCCGGAGCGTCACCTCGATCGTGTCGCCCTCGGTCGCGCGGATGACGGGGCCGGGAACCTTGCCGTTGAAGGTCCAGGCCCGCATCTTCACGCCCGGTGCGACCGTCACCTTCGCCGGCTTCGCCACGAGGTCGGCTTCAACCGTGGCCGCCGCGACCGCCGCGGGGAACATCAATGCCGCTGCCAGCGCCGCCGGAGCCAGGACGCCGCGGGCGATCCGGGTGGCGGCTGCGATGCGACGAGGCTCCATCTCGGAGCGAATTTCCCACAGCCGACTGTGAGAAATGTCAGTAGTCGGTACGGGACGCGCTCCGGGTTCGGCCGGGCCATAGAGTCCCGCTTCCGATGGGGCCGAGGGAGACAACGTGAGCGCCGAGGGCGGCGGCGGCAGTCACGGCGAGAGCACCGGGGCGATCCTCGCCGCCTTCATCGCGAATATGGGGATCGCGGTGACGAAGTTCGTCGGGTTCCTGATCACCGGCTCCTCGTCGCTGCTCGCCGAGTCGATCCACAGCGTCGCCGACTCCTCCAACCAGGGGCTGCTGTGCGGAGCGCGCCGCCCGCCCGGCGACGGACCTGCACCCGTTCGGCTTCGGGCGCAGCCGCTATTTCTGGTCGTTCGTCGTCGCGATCGTCCTCTTCAGCGCCGGTGGCCTGTTCGCGATCTACGAGGGCTGGCACAAGATCAGCCACCCCGAGGAGATCGACTCGCCGGCGATCGCCGTCGCGATCCTCGTCGTCGCGATGATCTTCGAGAGCTTCGCGCTGCGGACGGCGATCCGCCACGCCCGGCCGTTCCGCGGCGAGCGGAGCTGGATGGCCTACATCCGCCGCTCCCGCAGCCCCGAGTTGCCGGTGCTGCTGGTCGAGGACAGCGCCGCGATCACCGGCCTCGCCTTCGCCCTGGCCGGCGTCGTTCTCGCCGTCGTCACCGGCGAGCCCGTCTTCGACGGCATCGGCACGCTGGCGATCGGGATCCTGCTCGTCGTCGTCGGCATCTTCCTCGCGATCGAGATGCAGAGCCTGCTGCTCGGTGAGGCGGCGGTCGAGGAGCAGCAGGCGGCGATCCGCGAGGCCGCCGACGGCGTGCCCGAGATCGCCCGGGTCGTCCACGTCCTGACCCAGCACCTCAGCCCCGACGACCTGCTCGTCGCGATGAAGGTCGACTTCGCGCCCGGCCTCTCGGCGGCGGACGCCGGCCGGGTCATCGACGACTGCGAGGCGCGAATCCGCGCCGCGGTCCCGATCGCGACCCGGATCTACGTCGAGCCGGCAGCGCCGCAGAAGGCCGCCGATGACACCGCCGGTTGAGGAAGACGCGAGCGGGCACCAGCAGGGCATGGAAGCCGCGGCGACCCCGAGGGCACCCCGATCGGATCGGCCGAGGGTCGCGGCGATCGCGGCCGGTTGGGCGGTGGCCGTCACGGCGGTCGCCCTCGTCGGCGGCCTCGCCACCGACACCGAGAGCGACTGGTACCGGAACCTCGATCGGCCGTCATGGCAGCCGCCCGGGCCCGCCTTCGGAATCGTCTGGACGATTCTCTACGCGACGATCGCGATCTCGGCGACGCTCGCGTGTCGCGACCTCCCGCAGCGGCGACGCCGGGTCGTGGTCGGCCTGTTCGCCGCGAACCTCGTCCTCAACGTCGCCTGGACCTGGATCTTCTTCCAGGCCGAGAACCCGCGCGCCGCGGGCGTCGAGATCCTCTTCCTGCTCGGCACGATCGCCGGGCTGATCCGGCTGATCCTCCCGTACAACCGGGCCGCTGCGCTGCTGCTGGCTCCCTACGGTGCCTGGGTCGCGTTCGCGACGGTCCTGACCTGGACGATCGCCGCCCGCAACTGAGCCGGTCCCTGTGGACAGGGGTCGTGCGCCGCCAATAGAGTCCGGCGTCGGATGACCCGTCGTCTCGCAGGCCCGCTCGTCGCCGTCGCCGCGGTGCTCCTGGCGGCTCTCGCGCTGGCGCCGGTCGCAGGCGCGGCGCTGACGAAGCAGGAGCGGGCGCTCCAGAACCGGCTCGAGCGGCTCGTCGCGACCGACGGCGGCCCACCCGGCGCGTCGGTCCTGCTCCAGCGCGGCAAGAAGCAGAAGTTCATCCGGGCCGGCGTCGCGAACGTCGACACCGGGGCGCCGTTCAAGCGCACCGACCGGATGCGGATCGCCAGCGTCTCGAAGGCGTTCAGCGGAGCCGTGGCGATGTCGCTCGTCAGCGACGGCGAGCTGTCGCTGGACGACACGATCGGTGAGATCCGGCCTGATCTGCCGGTCGACTGGTGGCCGGTGACGTTGCGCCAGCTGCTCAGCCACACCGGCGGCGTCCCCAGCTTCACCTCCGACCCCGGCTTCCTCCAGTACTTCGGCGACCACCTGCACGGCGACATCTCGAAGCTCGGGCTGATCGAGTTCGTCGCCGACGACGACCTCGAGTTCCTGCCCGGCTCCGCTTACGAGTACTCGAACACCGACAACATCGTCATCGCCCTGATGGCCGAGCAGGCGACGGGCCGCTCCTACGGCCGGCTGCTCCGCGGCCTCGTCGCGGGGCCGCTGGATCTCTCGCGGACCTTCCTCCCGAACGACTGGAAGCTGCCGAGGCCCCGGATCGAGGGCTACGACACCCTGCCCCAGATCGACAACCTGACCGAATGCTGCTCGATGGCGTTCGTCAGCTCGTCCGGCGGCATCGTCTCGACCCCGGAGGAGCTGACCAGGTTCACCCGCGCCTACGTCGGCGGCGAGCTCTTCGGCGGCCCGGTCCGGCGCGAGCAGTTCAGCTTCCGCGCCGGGCGCTCGGAGCCGCCGGGGCCGGGCGAGATGTCCACGGGCCTGGCGATGTTCCGCTACAAGACCCGCTGCGGCGCCGTGTTCGGCCACTCCGGCAACTTCCCCGGCTACACGCAGTTCACGGTCGCCACCCGGAACGGGCGCCGCGGCCTGACCTTCTCGGTGAACCGCCAGCTCGACCTCGCGGCACCGGGCATCCTCGCCCCGCAGGCGTTCAAGGTGTTGCGCAAGGACTACGGCGCGGCCGTCTGCACGCTGCTCGGCCGCTGAGCCGCGGCCGTGGCCGCGGCGCCGACCGATCCGCAGCGCGAGGCTGAGCCATCGGTTCGGGCGGCCGTCCTTCGCTTCGCGCTCGCCGGGCTCGTCGCCGTCGCGCTCGTCGGCCTCTTCAGCTTCTTCCTGATGCGGGGCATCGGCACCGATCAGGCGACCGAGAACGCGAGCGAGATCACCCGGGTCGTCGGCGCGGGCGTCATCGAGCCGAATCTGACCCCGGCGCTCCTCGGCGGCGACCCGGCGGCGATCGAGCGCTTCGACCGGCTGATCCGCGAGGACGTCCTCAGCGACGAGATCGTCCGGGTCAAGCTCTGGGACGAGGACGGCCGGATCGTCTACTCCGACGAGCCGCGCCTGATTGGGCAGAAGTTCGAGCTCGGCGAGGACGAGCGGGACACCCTCCGGACCGGCTCGCCCGACGCCGAGCTCAGCGACGTCTCCGAGCCCGAGAACCAGTACGAGCGCTCGTTCGGGGAGCTGCTCGAGGCGTACTCGCAGATCCGGGCCCCGAACGGCGAGCCGCTGCTGTTCGAGACCTACACGCGCTACAGCGACGTCACCTCCAGCGGCCGGGATCTCTGGCTCGCGTTCCTGCCGGCGCTGATCATCTCGTTGCTTCTGCTCGAGCTGATCCAACTGCCGCTCGCGTCGTCGCTGGCGAAGCGGGTGCGAGCCGCCCATCGCGATCGCGTCCGCCTGCTCGAGCGGGCCGTCGACGCCTCCGACCGGGAGCGCCGCCGGATCGCCGGCGACCTCCACGACGGCGCCGTCCAGGACCTGACCGGGGTCGCGCTCGCGCTCGAGGTCGGCGCCCGGCGGGTCGAAGGCGACGATCCCGATTCCGCGAAGGAGCTCCGCACCGGCGCCGCCCGGACCCGAGCCAGCGTCCGCTCGCTGCGCAGCCTGCTCGTCGAGATCTACCCGCCGAGCCTCCAGCGGGCCGGCCTCGCGGCCGCCCTCGAGGACATGCTCGCGCCGCTCGAGGCGCGAGGGATCGAGACCTCGCTCGACTTCGACCCGGCGGCCGAGCTCGATGTCGAGCGCGAGGCGCTCTGCTTCCGGGTCGCGCAGGAGGCCGTGCGCAACGCCCTCAAGCACTCCGGTGCCGACCACGTCGCGGTCGCGCTTCAGCGCTCGGAGGAAGGCGTCCGGCTCACGATCGGCGACGACGGCCGCGGGTTCGACCCGGCGGCGCCGGGTGGGGAGGAGGGCCACATCGGCACCGACCTGCTCCGCGACCTCGCGGCCGAGGCCGGCGGGACGATCGCCATCGACTCCGCCCCGGGACGCGGCACGGTCGTCGCTCTATCGTTGCCCCCCGGATGATCAGCGTGCTGCTCGCCGAGGATCACCCGGTCGTCCGGACCGGGCTGGTCGAGCTGCTCGGCTCCGAGCCGGACATCGAGATCCTCGCCGCCGTCGGCGACGGCGCCGCCGCGGTCGCGGCGCTCGAGGAGGGCGGGCTCCCGGACATCGTCCTGCTGGACGTGACGATGCCGGAGATGGACGGGATCGAGGCGACGCGCCGGATCGCCGAATCCCACCCGGACCTGAAGGTCGTGATCCTGACCGCGTCGGCCGACCGCGACCAGATGCTCCGGGCGGTCGACGCGGGCGCGCTCGGCTACCTGCTCAAGGACGCCTCGCCCGCCGACCTGATCGAGGGCGTCCGCTCCGCCGCCCGCGGCGAGTCGCCGCTGGACCCGAAGGTCGCCCGCGAGCTGCTCGCCGATCGCCGCGAGGCCCGGGCGCCGCAGCTCACCGACCGCGAGCGCGAGGTTTTGACCCTCGTCGGCGAGGGGCT
>JADFCZ010000135.1 GCA_018263295.1 Conexibacter sp. | reverse complement strand
CGACGAGGACGGCGAGGTCTTCGCCGGCACCGTCGTCTGCATCGACGTGACCGCCGAGCGCCGCGCCGACGCCGTCGGCCGGGCGCTGCGGGCGATCGCGACGATGATCGCGAGCAACGCCTCGGTCCAGGAGGTCGTCGAGCTCGTCGCCCAGCGCATGCACGACGTCTTCGACTTCGAACAGGCCGCCGTCGTCCGCTTCGACGGCTCGCGGAGCGCCCGCGTGCTCGCGCTCGATCCGCCGATCGAGACGATCGGCGCGACGATCGAGTTCGGTCCCGAGGACGAGACCGCGGCCGGCACGGTCGCCCGGACCGGCCAGCCGGCGGTCACCCGCTACGACGAGGCGAGCATCGGGACGGCGGCGCAGCTCCACGAGGCCGGTCTGCGCTCGGGCGCGGCGGCGCCGATCCGGATGCGGGGCGAGCTCTGGGGCGCGGTGTCGCTCGCCGCTCGCGAGCCGGGAGCCGTCGATCAGGGGACGCTCGACCGGCTCGCGAGCTTCGCCGAGATGGTCGAGATCGCGATCGGCAGCGCCGCAGCCTGGTCGGAGCTGACCCGGCAGGCCACCACCGACCCGATCACCGGGTTGCCCAACCACCGCAGCTTCCACGAGCACCTCGCCCGCGAGATCGCCGAGACTAAGCGCAGCGAGAGGCCGCTCAGCGTCGTCCTGCTGGACCTCGACCGCTTCAAGGCGGTAAACGACACCTTCGGCCACCCGGTCGGCGACCGGATCATCGGCGAGGTCGGCCGCCGCCTCGATCGCGTCAAGCGCGGACACGAGGTGATGGCGCGCATCGGCGGCGAGGAGTTCGCCTGGCTCCTTCCCGACACCGATGCCGTCGAGGCCTTCGCCGCCGCCGAGCGCGCCCGCGAGGTGATCGCATCGGAGCCGTTCGACGAGGTCGGCCACCTGACGATCTCCGCCGGTGTGTGCGACCTCAGCTCGACCCGCGACTACGGCGATCTGATCGAGGACGCCGACAAGGCGCTCTACGCCGCCAAACGAGCGGGCCGGAACCGGACGATCCGGACCGGGGGATAGGCGCTCAGCCCGCGCCCGCCGCCCGGCGGCGCGCCCGCGCCCGCCGGATCTCGTCGGCGCCCCAGACGATGAACGGGAAGGGGAGCGTGAAGGCGACCATCTTCGGCTCGAGGGCCGCGGTGTCGAACAGCTCCTGGCACGGCGGGAAGTAGATGATCACCGCCGCGAGCGCCAGCGCGAAGGCGATCCCCCAGAGCAGGAGCTTGTTGGAGAGGACGCCGACGGTGCGAAGCGAGGCGCGCTCGGTGCGGGCGGCGAAGGCGGTGCCGACCTGCCCCATCACCATCCCGAGGAAGGTCATCGACGTGGCCTGCAGGTAGGCGTGGTGGAGGAGGGAGCCCGAGCCCGTGTCGTCGCCGGGACTCCAGCCCGCGTCGAGCAACACCCAGAAGAACCCGGCGAGCGAGAGCGCCGCGCAGATCACGCCGAGGTAGAGCCAGGCGCGGATGAGCATGTCGCGGCGGATCACGCCCTCGGAACGGTCTCGCGGCGGGCGTTCCATGTTTCCCGGCTCGGCGGGCTCGCGGCCGAGCGCGAGGGCGGGCAGCGTCTCGGTGCCGACGTCGAATGCGAGCAGCTGCAGGATCGGGAGCGGCAGTGGGACCGCGCCTCCCCCGAGCGCGAAGACGAGGAACGGAGCGACCTCGGGAGTCGCGTGGGCGAAGATGTAGAAGATGAACTTGCGGACGTTGTCGTAGACGCGACGCCCGGCCGCAACGGCGGTCACGATCGTGGCGAAGTTGTCGTCGGTCAGGACCATCGCCGACGCCTCCCTGGCCACGTCTGTTCCCGAGCGTCCCATCGCGACGCCGATGTCGGCGCGGCGCAGGGCGGGAGCGTCGTTGACGCCGTCGCCGGTCATCGCGACCACCAGCCCCTCCGAGCGCAGGGACTCGGCGATTCGCAGCTTCGCCTCGGGCGAACTGCGGGCGAAGATCAGCTCGTTCCGCTCGCGCAGCAGGCCGTCCAGTTCCTCGTCACCCATCCGGTCGAGGTCGGGGCCGTCGACGACGACGGGCTCACCGGTGACGATCCCGACGTCGCGGGCGACCGCGGTGGCCGTCAGCGCGTGGTCGCCGGTGATCACGATCACGCGGATCCCGGCCCGGCGGCATCGGGCGACGGCGTCGCTGACCTCGGGCCGGGGAGGGTCCGCCATCGCCAGCAGGCCGAGCAGGCAGAGGTCGCGCTCCGCTTCGGAGCGGTCGGCCGGGAGGGCATCGCCGGCGAGGCTGCGGCTTGCGAATCCGAGGACGCGATAGCCACGCCGGGCGTAGCCGGCGACCGCCTCGGTCACCGCGGTGCGGGCCTCGGCGTCCAGGGGTCGGGGCCCATCCGGCCCGGCGATCAGGGTGCAGATCGGAATCACCGACTCGGGGGCGCCCTTGGTCGAGATCCGACGGCCGCTGGGGGCGTCGTCGATCGTCGTCATCAGCTTCAGCTCGGGGTCGAAGTGAAACTGTCGGACGCGACGCTTCTCCCGTGACTCCGGGTCGGTGTCGGCGCCGACGCGCGCGGCCATCTCGAGGCAGGCGACTTCGGTCGGGTCGCCCGCCGGCTTGCCGCCGGGTGGGGCGGGTCGCGCGTTGTTGCAGTCGGCGGCGACTTCCGCCAGCGCTTTCACCCCGCCGGCGCCATCTTCAGGAGCTTGGGGTTGAGCGGCGAGGTTCCAGCTCCGCTGCGGCGTCCAAGCGAACGTCGCGGTCATCCGGTTCTCGGTCAGGGTGCCCGTCTTGTCGGTGCAGATGACCTTCGTGGACCCGAGCGTCTCGACCGCGCTCAGCCGCTTGACGATTGCGCCGCTGGTGGCGAGCTCGCGGGCGCCGGCGGCCAGGGCCAGGGTGATGACAGGCAGCAGCGCCTCCGGGACCAGCCCGACGAGCAGGCCGACGGCGAAGACGACCGCGTCGGCGATCGACAGGCCCGCCCCAATGGTGGCGACGGGGATGAATGCGATCGCGCCCGCGACGGCAACGGCGGCGATCAGGCGAGCGACCTTGCGAACCTGGATCTCGAGCGGGGACTCGTCGGCGGTGACGCGCTCCGAGAGGCTGGCGATCCGGCCGAGCTCGGTGTGCATCCCGGTGGCGAAGACGACGGCCCGGGCGCCCCCCTCGGTGCAGGTCGTGCCCGAGAGCGCCAGGTCGTGGGCATCCAGGAGCGGTGCGCTGGCAACGGGTCCGCTCGAGCGTTCGACTGCCACCGATTCCCCGGTCAGAGTCGACATGTCGACCTCCAGCGCGCCCTCGATCAATCGCGCGTCGGCCGAAATCCGGTCGCCCTCCCCGATGACCAGGAGGTCGCCCGGGACGAGGCCGGTCGCCTCGATCGTGGCCCTCCGCCCGTCCCGCACAACCGTCGCCGTCTCCGGCAGGAACGCGGCAAGCGCCTCGACCGCGCGTTCGGCCTGGATCTCCTGGGCGAACGCGAAGACCGCGTTGATCACGATCACGACGACGATCGCGATCGCGATCGCCAGGATCCCCGCGATCCAGGCGAGGACGGCCGCCGCCGCCAGCAGCAGCGCCAGGGGATGGGTGAACTGCCGCACCAGTTCCGGCAGGTGGCTTCTGCGTCGCCGCCTGCTGATCGCGTTCGGCCCGAACTGCACCAGCCGCCGCTCCGCCTCCCGCTCGCTGAGCCCGTCAGGCCCCGTGCGCAGCCGCTCGAAGAGCTGGTCGAGCGCGCCCTCGGGGTCGACGCTCTCCAGGTCCCCGGGCACGCGACCTCTCATCGGCGACGAGGCAGCGTCGCCGGAAGCGCGAGGGCGGCCAGCGTCAGGCAGATCGGCGCGTAGACGCGCCGGTCGCGGGATCGAAATGTGGCGGACGTGGAGCCGGGGGAGATCAGGTCGGTTCGCCCGGCCAGACCAAGGCCGCCCCGCAGCGCCAGAGTGGCGACGACTCCCCCGGCACCGAGCCGCGCGAGCCAGGGCCGGCCCCGCGGATGGCCATCGACGAATGCCGCCGCAGTCGTCAGCAGCGCAGCGACGGCCAGACAGGCAGAACTGGAAGGAGGTGCGCCTGAGGTCCGTCCGGCAACCTTGTCGTTGAGCGCCTCGCGGCTGGACAGCGGCCACGGTGAGCCGGTCGCCCAGACGCAGTGGAGCCCGGCGATGGCACCCAACCCGACCGCGGCAATGCGGGCTATCGGTTCGTCGGCGCTCACGTGATCAACCCTACGCCCACCCCCGATTAGTACTAGCGAAGGAGGCTGAACCGGGCCGCAATAGGTGCGACTAGGATCGTGCCGTGGACGCGACGCCGCCACTCCCGAGCGATCCCAGGCTGAGAGCGATAGCCGAGACGCTCGAGGCGAACGGCGCGGTGGCCGAGCTCTACGACCGGAAGTGGAGGATCGTCTTCGTCACGACCGAGATGTGCCGCATGAACGCCGTTCCGACCGAGGATGTCGAGGAGACCTACGGCCTGTCGCTCATCCAGCGTGATCTGAGGTATCCCGGCATCTGGGGTGGACCTGACGAGGACAGTCTCGGGCGGTTCGTGGAGAAGGTGGTCCCGATGATCGTCGGCGACGTACCACCCGAGGACCCCGACTTCGGCGAGGTGTTCGGGCCGTACAGCGAAGTCGCTCCCCAGATCGGGGCGGCGGAACCGGCACCCCTCCTGGAGACGCTGCCGATGCGGTTCCCCGAGCGGCAGCGGTCGCTCAACACCTGGTCGGGAGAGGTCGAGGTCCTCTATCACCGGACCTTCGACGGTGACGGCTCGCTGCTCGGAATCGTCGTGATCTACCGGCCCGCGTTGCAGGCGACGCTGGCAGCGAGGTTGGCGCGCGGCGAGCAGGAGGTCCTCGAGCGGATCGGCCGCCTGAGCGAGCCGGCTCGGCGTCCCGCCGGGATTCTCTTCGCCGACCTCGAGGGCTCCGGCGAGCTCTCGCGCCGGCTCTCTTCCCAGGCCTATTTCGGCTTGATTCGATCCCTGACCGAACTGATCGACGACTCGGTGACCTCTAATCACGGGATCACGGGCAAGCACGCCGGCGACGGTGGATCGGCGCTGTTCGTGGTCGAGGACGGCGATGAGGGTGTCGCAGCGGCGGGCGCTATCCGCGCCGCCCGGGCAATTCGTGCCGGCGCTGACGGGCTGCTCGCCGAGGGCGGCCCTGAGGTCAGGGTCAACATCGGGCTGCACTGGGGAGCGACGTTGATGGTGGGGCAGATCTCCCACGGCGGCCGGCTCGAGGTGACGGCGCTCGGAGACGAGATGAACGAAGCCGCCAGGATCGAGGCCGTCGCCACCGGCGGTGCGATCCTCGCGTCCAAGCCGTTGGTCGAGCGGCTCGAACCCGATTACGCGGCCGAGCTCGACATCGACCAGCACGCCCTTCCGTACCGGCCCCTGAGCGAGCTCGGCGCCGAGGGAAAGGCGCTTCGCGACGCCGGCACGATCGCCGTCGCCGAGCTCTAGGGAGCCGGCGGCGCCGGCAGGGAGGCCGATCCGGGCCGCGAAGCCATAATCAACGCTCCGGGCCGGTAGCTCAGTTGGTTAGAGCAGCGGACTCATAATCCGTAGGTCCCTGGTTCGAGTCCAGGCCGGCCCATTCCGAGAAGCCAGCGTGCAAGCGGAAACTGCGATGTGGGCGAGTGGTTGCCGGTAGCACCGGGTCACAACTGGGTCACGGGCCGTGTAATCCGGCAGCCACTTGCGGACACTTACCGAGTGCACGTGCAGAAACGACATCCCGATTCAGGCGCACGGGTGAGCGCAGAGCACGAGGAGGAAGAGCGCTTCGCAGCGCTCCACCGCGAGCTCTACCCGCGTGTGCGCGCCTATTCGATGAGGAGAACGATGAACGAAGCGACAGCTGACGAGATTGCTGCGGAAACCCTGGAGATCGTGTGGCGGCGACGGGACGAACCCGTGCGGGACCAGCTCTCGTGGACCCTCGGCATCGCGCGCGGCGTGCTTGCCAACCGCCGCCGCAGCGAACGTCGCCGGGCGGCGCTCGAGGATCGCGTCGCTGCCGAGTGGATCGCCGCCGCACCGGACCCGGCGGAGGGGGTCGCGGATCGATCTGAGCTGCTCGCCGCCCTTGCCACGCTGGACGAGGATGACCGTGAGCTCCTTCTTCTGATCGCCTGGGATGGGCTCGACCGAAGCCAGGCGGCAGGTGCAGTCGGTTGCAGTCGGGCGACCCTTGCCGTACGGCTGCACCGCGCTCGGCGTCGGCTCGAAGCTGCGATGGAGGTCGATTCTCCGAAGGAGGATGTCCATCCAACCGGGGAGGTAGCGAGATGAGCGGGAACGACGAACTCCTCGACCGCCTGCGCGAGGTAAACCCCGTGCCCGAGCCGGAGAGCACATTCGTGTCCCCGGCTCCGGTCCGACGTCAACGTTCGAGGCTCGCGTTCGTTGGCTCCGCGATTGCAGTCGCAGCGGTCGTCCTCTTGGCGGTTGTGGCGCTGAACCCCGGTGAGGATTCCGAGGGCGTTATAGCGGCCGCGGCGGCTACGGCGGCGGATCAACCGTCCATCGAGATCAAACCCGATCAATTCGCCTATCGGGCCGAGGACTGGTATCAGCCCTCGATCCCGGGTGTCGTGGAAGATGCGACCCCAGAGCAGCTCACCATCGAAGGGAGCGACGAGGATCTGGCGCCGCGCGCAGGTGTCCGGGAGGTCTGGTTCAGCCCGCTCAACCGAGGCTCCGTGAAAGGTGACGATCCCCAGGCCGCTGGTTGGCCGCCGTGCACCGCCGCCGACTACATCGTCGATTACGCAATCGATGAGTACTGCTGGGCCGACTTCGGTGGCCCGGATGGAGACAACTACCTTTTTGAGGCTCCTCCCGAGATTCAGCATGCGATCGAGGAGTCGACTCACCGCGAGGGCCCGACCTTCTGGGAGTTCAGCCCCGACATCGCGAAGCTCGGCACCGGCCCGGAGAAGATCGACGCTGCCGTGACGGATCTCGGCAGGCAACTCGAGAACCAGCATCCGACCGTCAGCACACTTGGTGAGGAAGGCACGATGATCTTCGTCGAGCCGACGGAACCCAATGATTCGGCGTTCAAGCTGCGAGCCGTCGCTGATCTGCTGGCCAACCCGCTTGCCCCTCCGGAGGTCCGAGCTGCCCTTTTCCAATACGCGGGTGGTATCGCCGGGGTCGAAACGAGCAGCGACGCATCCGACCCGAAGGGGAGGGATGGCGCATCGATCTCGATCACGAGCACACCGGCTGATCCCGATCCGGTCATCGTCTCCGGTCTGCCACAGCGCATTGAGGATCCTCTCGATCAGTACAAGCAAGGCGGCTACCGGATCGATCTCACCGACCTCACGATCCGGACCGAGATCGTCTTCGACCCCGAGACGTCGGACATGCTTTCCGAGCGCATCGAACTCGTGGCGGCGGACGATCCTCTCTTGGGTCCGTGGCTCGAGCGGGAAGGTGCGCCCCAGACCATCTACTCGCGGACCTTCGAACCGATCACCGTGGTCTCATCCGCTGGGGAGCAGCCGAGCGATGGGTAGTTCACGCCGACCCTGGGCGAGGTTGCCGCCTTTCAGCTGCGCATGCTTGACGCGGTCGCCGCTGATCCAGACTGACCGCCTGCGATGAGCTCGCTAAGCGCGTCGGCGATGAGCTCCTGGTCCCGCGACATCGCCTAATCCGACAGCCCGGCGGCTTCGAGGGCGTCGGCTCGATCGAGGAAGGCTTCGACCTTGAGCACGAGGCCATCACGCATAGTGAAAATCCATCCGGCAGCTATTTCGACCGCGGCGCCGCTCCCTTTGCCGCGGGTGATCACACACAGCGGGACCAGCACCCGGTCCTCGTCGAGATCAATGATGTCCTCTGCCTGCCAGACGAATTCGTCGAAACTCTCGACGAACCGCCGGAGATACTCGCGGCAGGCATCAACCCCGCGGTAGATACCGGCCTCCGGAAAGCGTGCGTCCTCGTGGAACTCGACGGCCGGGTGCAAAGCCGCAAGGACCGTCGACACGGAGTCCTCATTCAGGGCGTCCACGACCAGGCCTTCGCGGTCTGCGTTTGTGCCCGCCCCCTCGAAGAGACGCCGCACGATCTCCACGTTCTCCTGGGACATTGCCCGCACATCATCGCGCAGTGCCTGCCCTCCCACCTATGCACAGGTAAACCGGAGGGCCTCGCTCTGCCGGTGATCGAGGTCGCGGCGTGAGCGCGCAGCTACTCCGACAGCCCTGCGGCTTCGAGGGCGGCTTGCCAGCTAGCGAAGTAACGGGCTTCGCCGATCATTCCATCTCTAAATCCCGAGCTGACAGAACCGATGTGATGGCCCACCAGGTCTTCGGACTCCTTAATCGTTCCGGCCATGACGAGAAGGGCGACCACGGAATCGCCCGCATCACGAAGCTCGCGAACCTCGAAGCCGAAGTCATCGAAGTTCTCCGTCCATTGTCTCGCGAGCTTTCGAAGCCCATCGCGACCGTGGTACTCCGAGTCATCGGGCCATCCCGGCATGGAGTAGGTGACAACGTCGTGACGATTGAAGGGCAATACCCCTTCAATACCGTGCTCAGCGAAGCCAGCGAATGCCCGGCGAACTATCTCGACGTTCTCCTCCGACATCGCCTACTCCGACAGCCCGGCGGCTTTCAGGGCTTCGTCGAGCTCTTGGTAATAGCACGCCCTGGAGGCAGCCCCGTCGCGAATCGTCCAGACGAAAGTGCCGCGCGCTTGAATCTCAATTCCGAGGGTCCGGCTTCGCACCCGGTTGGTGAACGGCACCACGACGTGATCTCCTGCGTCGATGTACTCGTCCGCCCCGAATTGAATGGACTCCCAGCTGCTGACGAACTCGTCGAACAGGCGTCGGAACTGCACGAGGTCATAGGTGTCGAGGCTGACGTTGATGCCAACTGCCCGCGACATGTCGCACTCGAACTCCGGCGCGAGGGACTCAAACGCGGCATCAACGTCGCCACGGTTGATGGCCGCGTAGGCCTGCCGCACGACTTCGACGTTCTCGTCCGACATCGCCTACTCCAAGAGTCCTGCGGCTTGGAGGGCCTCGTCGGGATCCAGGTATTCGCTGATGCGAACCGCCTTTCCGCCTTTCAAGTCGATAACCCAGCCCGCAGAAGAGTGCGCTTCGATCCCGCTGCTCTTGCCTCGGATGTGAAGTTCGCCGAGTGCGACGACTCTGTCGTCGAGATCGTGGATCTTGCGGACCTCCGGCTTGATCCAGTCGAGAGCCGCGTACACGTCGCGGAACGCCGCGCGTACACCTCCGTACCCCCGGTATGTCGCCTCGTCGCCGCCGAGCATCAGTTGAAACCGTGGCCGAAACTCAATCTCCGGATCCATGAACTCCAGCATCTCTTCGGCGTCGAGCCGCACGATCGCCGCAAACCCACGCTTGACGATCTCGACGTTGTCCTCAGACATCGCCCACCGAGTATCGCGGGAGGTGGCTCAGTGTGCCAGGGGAGGGTTCACGTTGCCTAGGGCAGGCGCATTCGAGAGCCGAGTGGCTCGCCGCTAGGACTGTTCGCCGTTCGTCCAGCCTCCGGCGAATCGCCTACTCCGACAGCCCGGCGAATTTGAGGGCAGCGCCTCGGTCGAGAAAGCCCTGCATGCGGATTACTCGCCCGTCCCTCACCGTGACGACGATGGCCGTCTTGGCCTCCAATTCGATCCCGCTCTGTCGCCCTCGTCGGTGCTCATGCATGAGTACGACGACATCGGCTCCCGCATCGATGTACTCCTCTGCGTCCAGCCGGCGCTCCTCCCACGCCTCCAAATCCTCGGCTTCGAAGTTCTCCTCAATCTGAGACCGGCCGCGCGCCACCTCACCCTCCTGGAGCCCGCCGACGGTGCCGTGGAACTCGAGCTCAGGGTCGATCAGTCGTGCCGTTGTTTCCTCGTCCCCTGCCTGGAACGCCTCCCAGGCCTCCCGGACGATCTCGACGTTCGCCTCCGACATCACTACTCCGGCAACCCGGCGGCTTTGAGGGCCTCGGCGAGGTCGAAGTACCACTCCTGACGCTGGATCCTTCCCCGCTCGACCTCGTTGACCGAGGTGATCAACACATCGGCGTCGATCCCGCTGGCGCGGCCTCGACCCTGCAGATCGATCTCGACCACCACGGTGTTTCCGGCTGCTCGCAGATTCACGAGGACAGCGCGGTTCCCGTCGGCAAACGACTCCCTGAAACGATCGTAGAACCCCCTGATCGCGTCATGGCCTCTGAACGTTCCGGCATCCAGCCAGAACGGGTCGGTGATGAGTTCCGCATCGCTGTCGTAGAAGTCGAGGAAGACGTCGATGGCGTCCTGGCTCCAAGCATCGAGCCACCTGCGGATCACCTCCTCGATCTCCTGCGACTCCGACATCGCCCGGCCAGTATCGCCGCCGGTGGCTCAGGACGCCAGGGGAGTTCACGTTGTCCAGGGCTGGCGCATCCGACCGCCGGGTTTGTCAGATCGCCGTGACGGGAATCGATCCGGCGTCGCGCACCGATTTCTCCCCCGCACCGTCGACCTTGCCGAGAAGGCGGTAGGAGACGGAGTCGAGATCGATGCCCGCTTCGGCGGCATCTCCCGGCTCGAGTCGCTCGATCGCCTCCTTCGACGCGAGGATGGATCCGTTCTTGGCCGCAGCCTCGATCCGGGCGCATTCGTTCATCTGATCGCCGAGCGCGGTGACCTCGAGCCGCCCGCTGGTCGCGACCTGCCCCACCATGAGAGTCGATCCCCAGTGGATGCCGATGTTGATTGCGACCCCGAGGTCCTCAGGGCCGAGGGCCGGCCCTCCGGCGGCGATCGCCCGTGCCGATTCGATCGCCGACCGCACTGCTTGCGACTCCGAGCCCTCGAACTCCTGGGCGAGGAACAGAGCCGAGCCGCCGTCACCGGCATGCTTGCCGACGATCCCGCGCCGCTCGACGACCGCCGAGTCGATCAGGTCGGTCAGTCCACTGACGACTTCGAAGTAGCTTCGCGAGGAAAGAAGACGCGAGATCCCCGTTGAGCCTTCGAGGTCGGCGAAGAGAATCGCCGCCTCACGACGCGCAGGCTCGCTGACGCGATTCATCCGTTGGTAGTGAAGGGTGTTTCCGCGGCCGAGGCGGGAGAGGAGGCTCTCGGGGATTGCGCTGCGAGCAAATCGAAGAAGGCCGAGGAATCCGCCGTCGCTGTCCCGGATCTCCAGCTCCAGGAAGTGGACGCCGCCGAGGACGGTGCGGCTCAAGGGGATGTCGGGCAGGAACTCGAATCTCGAATGCCAGGCGATCGGTGGATCTGTCGGCTCGACACCCGCCGCGGCCTCCGAGAGCGGCCCGAAGACCTCCTCGTATCGATCGTTCTCAGGCCCGACGTAGTGACGCATGATCGGCGCCATGGCCTCCCACCAACGGGCTGCGCTCTCGTCGGTGATGCCGGCGACTTCGCGATCCTCGAGGTGCCTCGTAACGAGCGATTTCCCATAGAAGCGCCCCGCGTCCCCGGGCTCGAGTCCGAAGGCGAGCATCGCCTCGCTCGAGATGAAGGCGATCTGGAGGTTCCGATCGAGGATCTCTGCCGAGACCTCGGCACCCTCGATCGCCTCGGCAACCTCGCGGAGCTTCGGGTGCTCGGGCCACGGTGGATTTGTGGAATGCCCGCCCACCGGCGAAACCCTAGCCGCGAAAGTCACGACACAAGGGCAGCCCGACTAACCGGTCCCTTGGCGCCCGCTCTGGGATCACCGCCGGCGGGCCCGGGTGCGGCCGCCGGCGGGGATCAGCCGAAGTCCAACACCCGGAAGCGGGTCGAGTCGATGGTCGAGTCGCCGGTGCAATCGCCGTTGGAGCCCGTCAGGACCGTCATCTCGTTCTGTTCGCTGGTCAGCGGATCGATCTCGGGCTGAGCGCCGATGCTCTGATCGATCTCAACCGGCGTCGGCGAGTCGGTCTGCAGCTGGCCGCCTCCGACCTGCTGCCCGTTCAGCCGGATCTCGAAATACACCTGACAGGAGCCGGAGCCCGACCCGTCGTAGGCGAGAGTCGCGGTTGCGGCACCGAAGATGACGTTGATCTCGCCGGGGTTCTGGGTCCAGGTGGCGTCGCTGATCGGATACGGGCTCGGGGAGTTCGTGACCGGAGCCGAGCCGCCACTCGGGCTCTCGACGAAGTAGACCGGGAACTTCTGCTTGCCGGGACCGACCGCGCCCTTCGCGATCTGCGCCGAATTCACCGACCGGCCGGCGAGATGCTTGGTCCGAACCGCATGCCGTGCAAGCCTCTTGCTCGTCACCGCTCCGGGAGCGATCTTGCCAGTCGTGACGGCGTTGGCCTCGATCTGCCGGGTGCCGATCTGAGCAGCCGCAAACGCCGCGCCCCCGCCGATGGCGAAGACGAGTGCAAGGGTCGAAACCACGTTGGCGTAGGTAAGGCGAAAGCGCATCGTCCTGCCTCCTGGCGGGTGAGTGGGACTCGCCCCCTACTCGGCAGATGCGCAGAGCCCCTTGAACCCTGGGCGAGCGGCGGCACCCGGTCGTCAGCCGGATCGAGGAGCGGGGAAGCTCTTGCCTCGGCGAATCCTCAGCGGCCCGGGGTGGTCGGGGGAGGTGACGCGTCGACCGCCGGATACGACCTCCACCTCTCCGCTCCCCGTGAGGTCCCAGGCGACTTCGCGCGCCGCTGCCATCGCGCATCGCCAGTTCTCGCCGCCGGCGATCCTCGCGGCGTCGGAGGGGCAGATGCTCGAGTCGGCCGCTCGTTTGCGCAGC
>JADFCZ010000134.1 GCA_018263295.1 Conexibacter sp. | reverse complement strand
ACGTAGGGCGTCTCGAGCCCCATCTCCGCGTAGCGGTCGCGCTCGCAGCGGGTCAGCGAGTAGATCGTGTCGTAGGCGGAGCGGGCCGGGTCGACGTGCTCGGCCGCGAAGTACTCCCAGACGAAGCGGCCGATCGTCCGGATGCCGGATTCGCGCAGGGCGGCGATCTCGTCCCACTGGTAGTTCTCGTCGAAGAGGATCGCTTCGAGCGAGTTGGTGCGGGCCCAGTCCTCGTACTCGGCCAGCGGCACCTCGTGGGTCGAGGCATCGGTGACCCCGGGCTGCTCCCAGACCGGGTCGCGCTCGCCGGCGGCCGCCTGCGCGGCGCGCGGGCCGGATCCGGGGCGGGCGAGGACGAAGGTCTCGTGGCCGAGCTCGTCGAGGGCGGAGCGGATCTGGCGCGTGACCACCGCTTGCCCGCTGGCCGACCACTTACTGACGAGACCGACGCGCATCAGCGCTTCCGGGCGAGCGTGATCCCATCGGCGACGGCGAGCATCGCGACGTCGACCCGCTCGTCGCTCGCGATCCGCTCGTTGAGCTCGGCGATCACCCTGCCGCCCTCGTCGTCGGCCGCCGGGTCGAGGACGGTGCCGCCGCGGAGGACGTTGTCGAGGACGATCAGCCCGCCGGGGCGGAGCAGGGTCAGGCAGGACTCGTAGTAGCCGGGGTAGCCGGTCTTGTCGGCGTCGATGAAGGCGAAGTCGTAGGCCTCGGCCTCCGAGCCGGTCAGCCGTGCGAGCGTCTCCGACGCGGGCCCGACGGCGATGTCGATCCGGTCTGCCACTCCGGCCGCCTCGAAGTTGGCGCGCGCCGCCTCGGCCCGCTCGGGCTCGAGCTCGCACGCGGTCAGCCGTCCGCCGGGCTCGAGGCCGCGGGCGATGCAGATCGCCGAGTAGCCGGTGAACGTTCCGAGCTCGATCGCCTTCGTCGCCCCGACGAGCCGGGTCAGCATCGTCATCAGCGCGCCCTGGTCGGGCGAGATCTGCATCACGGCGACGTCGCCGAGGGCCGCGGTGCTCTCGCGGACCGCGGCCAGCGCGTCGTCCTCGCGGGCGCCGTTGCGCACCACGTAGTCGTGCAGCTCCGGCGTCAGCGCGATGAACTTCGGGTCGCTCACGCGCCGGCGGCGGCGGTCCCGGTGCCCACCTCGTAGCCGAGGTCGGAGAGCAGCTCGCCGGCGGCCGCGTCGAACGCGGCGACGTCCTCGGGCGACATCTTCTCCTTCCAGCGGTACATGGCGCTCGGGTCCGGCGGCTTCTGGGTCATCGCGTGGGCCTGCATCCGCTCCTCGCCGGGGCGGGTCGGCTTGCCGTCGGTCGCCGGGAGGTCGCGGGCCATCTCCGACATCCGCTCGGCCGCGTGCTCGTAGTAGGTCAGCATCACCGGGTCCCAGGGGAGCTCGAGGAACTCCGCGATCCGCCGCAGGTTCGGCTCGGTGTCGGTGACGAGGTCCTCGTAGCGCAGCTCGAGGTAGTGGGAGACCTTGCGGCCGTGACGCTGGGCGCGGCGGATCCGTCGCTGCCAGGTCTCGGCGACCTGCCCGGCCGGGGCGGGATCCTTGTCCCCCAGCGTCCGCTTCCAGCGGGAGAGGGCGACGTCGCGGCCGTCGCGGATCACGTGGATGAACCGCGCCTCCGGCATCGAGCCCTCGATCTTGATCATGTTCTTGACGTAGGCCGGCGTCTTCTCGCCGTAGCGGGGCTTGCTCTGGCGCTCGGCGTACATCTCGTAGAACGACCGCAGCGCCGGCCCGGGGGTGAACTCGTCGAGTTGCTTCCAGCGGGCGACGACGTCGGCGGGGTCGGTGTGGAGATCGCCCCACTGGCGGACCGCCGTCATCGTCTCGACCGCCTGCTCGGGCGTCGCCCCGGCCTCGATCGCATCGATCAGGTCGGGCACGAAGTGGGTCTCGGGCGGGATCGCGAGGTCCGGATGCGCGTCCAGCATCAGGCGAAGCATCGTCGTGCCGGAGCGGCCGACGCCGACGATGAACGGCACCGGGGGCCGCGCCGGTTCCTGCGCCTTCTTCGAGAAGAGAGCCATGGGCGGAAGGGTAGGCGAGTGACGAGGGAGCCGCGAGCGCGCGAGCCCTAGCCCGCGAGCAGCTTCGCGAAGTCCGCGACCGTCCGGTCCCAGCTCCGCTCCTCGCGGACCTTCAGGGCGCCGGCGGAGAGCTCGGCGCGAAGGCCGGGATCGGCGAGGCGGGAGATCGCGGCGGCCAGGTCGTCGACGTCGACGGTCTTCGCGGGGATCCCGGAATTGGCGAGGCCGTCGGGGTGGGAGGGGACGAGGATGCCGTTGACCCCGTCGGTGACGAGCTCGTTCATCGGCGCGTCGTCGTTGCAGACGATCGGCTGGCCGAAGGCGATCGCCTCGTAGAGGTGGAGCCCGAGGCCCTCCCAGCGAGCCGGGGCCATGCAGACGTCGGCGTCGGCGAACATCTGCAGGTGGACGTCGGTGGGGAGGTCCTCGAGGACGAGCTCGATCCTCGGGTCCTTCTTGACCGCTCGCTCGAGGAACTTCATCCGCCGCTCGATCTGGGCCTTGACGATCAGCTTCAGCTCGGGCTCGCGGGTCGCGGAGAAGGCGTTGATGACCTCTTTGAACGGCTTCCGCTTGCCGAGCAATCCGGCGTGGTAATGGAACTCGACGCCCTCGTGATCGCGGTTGGGGGTCACCTCGAAGTACTCGGGGTGGACGCCGTACTGGACGTAGGGCGCCTCGATCCCCATCCCCGCGTAGCGCTCCTGCTCGGCAAGGGTCAGCGAGTAGACGAGGTCGTAGGAGCGCTTCGTCGGTTCGACGTGCTCGTCGCTGAAGCGCTCCCAGACGAAGCGGCCGATGGTTCGCACCCCGGCGGCCCGAAGGGAGGCGATTGCGTCGAACTCGTAGTTCTGGTCGAAGAAGCACGCCTCGATCCCGGTCTCCCGCGCCCAGCCCACGAGTTCGTCGGCCGGGATGAAGAAGTCGGATGCCGGCGTGACCCCGGCCTGGGCCCAGACGTCGTCGGTGCGCGCGTCCTGCGGCATCGGGAAGCTCTCCTTCGTCGGCCGGCCGAGCACGAACGTCTCGTGGCCGAGCCCGTCGAGCGCGGAGCGGAGCTGGCGGGCGACGACGCCCTGCCCGCGGTTGAACCAGAAAGCGCAGATCCCGACTCGCATGGGCCGGGAAGGATGTCAGTTCCGCTTCGCTTCGGGCCGGTATGTCCCGAAAGCCCAGACGTTGCCCTCCGGGTCTCGGACGGCGAAGTCGCGGGAGCCGTAGTCGGTGTCGAGTGGCTCGAGCGGGATGTCGGCCCCGGCGGCCTTGCTGCGCTCGAACAGCCCGTCGACGTCATCGATCGCGCAGTAGACGAGCGAGCCGCCGGGCGGCAGGTCCCTGAACGGCTCCCGACCGGCTCCCGCCGTTCCGAGCATCACCGTGGCGGTGCCGAGGCCGAGCTCGGCGTGAATCACGTTGCCCTCCTCATCACGAACGTCCTCGGCGCGCCGGAAGCCGAGCGTTCGCTCGAGCCAATCCATCGCCGCGACGGGATCGCGGTAGAGGAGGTTCGGGTAGATCGTGGTCGTCGTCTCGGTCATTGCGCGCTCCTTCCGGGTTCGGTCGGAGGACCATAGGACGCCCGCTGCCTCCCGTCTTGTACGGAATTGACCTACCCGTTCGGCGGCGCCGCGACGCCGAGGTGGCCGGGGAGCGAGGCGGCCCTGTAGGCCGCCGGAGTGATGCCGGCGAAGTCCTTGAACTCACGCGTCATGTGGGCCTGGTCGTGAAAGCCGCAGCGAAGCGCCGTTGCGGCAAGGCTGGCATCGCTGCCTCGGCGCAGCGCGCCGGCCGCGTGATCGAAGCGCAGGATCCGAGCCGCCACCTTCGGCGTCACGCCGACGTGCCGGCGGAAGCCGCCGATCAGATGTCGCGGGCTGCAACCGATCCGCTCCACCAACTCGGCTATCGGCGCTCGGCCGCCGCTCGACTCGAGCATCTCCCAGGCCCAGGCGATGCTCGGGGTCAGCGGGCGGGCGGCGGCGAACCGCCGTGCGATCTCGGCATCGAGGATGTCGAACCGCGAGCGCCAGTCGGGGGCGTCCGCAATCGCCTCGGTGAGCCTCCTGCCGTCGGCTCCGATCAGCTCGTCGAGCGCGACGGCCGGATCCGGCATCTCGTCGGCCGCGAGGTCGCAGAACATGCGCAACCCCAGGGGCGTGAAGTCGACCTGCACGCCGGCGGAGGTCCCGTGGAAGACGGTGGTCGCCGGGAGCTCCGACATCCGCGCGACGAAGCTGTCGGTGTGGGTGACGGTCGTCCTGCCGGGCGCCCCGACCTCGATCGGCGCGCCGAGGTTCACGATCAGGACGGTGTTGGCCGATGGCGTCTCCCTTCGGCGCAACGGAGCCGGGCTCGACTCGACGAAACCCACGTAGTGGCGAACGAAGCCCTCGAGCCCCGGTCCCGGAGGCGCCTCGGCCAGTTCCCACGAGCCGGCTTCGGAAAGCCCGCCACGCGTCCGAACCGGCCTCGCCGACATCTCAGGTGACGGCGAGCGCCCGGACCGCCGATTCGAAGAGGCGCAGCCCGTCGGTCGAACCGGTCAGCGGGTCGACGGCGTGCTCGGGGTGGGGCATCAGCCCGACCACGTTCCCGCGCTCGTTGCGAACCCCGGCGATGTCGTTCAGCGACCCGTTCGGGTTCTCGCCGGAGGCGTAGCGGAAGACCACCTGGCCGTTGGATTCGACCTCGTCGAGGAGGTCCGGCGGCGCGAACCAGCGGCCGGTCGTGTGCTTGACCGGAATCGAGAGGACGTCGCCGGTGCGGCTCGCGCCCGACCACGCCGTTTCGGCGTCGACGACCTCGACCCCGACCTGGCGGCAGAGGAAGCGCAACCCCTCGTTCGGGAGCAGGGCGCCGGGCAGCAGCCCCGCCTCGCAGAGGACCTGGAAGCCGTTGCAGATCCCGAGCACCGGGCCGCCCGCGGCGGCGAACTCGAGGACCCGCTCCATCGCGGGGGCGAAGCGGGCGATCGAGCCCACCCGGAGGTAGTCGCCGTAGGAGAACCCGCCGGGGACGACGACGGCATCGACGTCGCCGAGGTCGTCGTCGCCGTGCCAGATGATCTCCGCATCGGCGACCCGCCGGCAGGCGAGGAGGGCGTCGACCTCGTCGCAGGAGCCGGGGAACCTGAGCACCCCGAACTTCACAGTGAGCTGCCGGTCATTCCCCGGCGTCCTCGATCTCGTAGTCCTCGATCAGGGGGTTGACGAGCAGCTTCTCGCAGAGGCTCTGGAGCTCCGCCCGGTCCTCGTAGTGGAGCTCGACCATCCGGCCGACGCGGACCTCGCTCACGCTCGTGACGCCGAGCGTCGGCAGCGCGCGCTCGACCGCCTTCCCCTGCGGGTCGAGGATCCCGTCCTTCGGCTTGATCAGAACCCGCGCGATCACGGCGCCAAACTTAGACGACCGGGCGCCCCGAACCGCGGGCTCAACGGAAGAGGCCCCGAAGAAGGCCACGGGACGGCGGCTCGCCGACCGATTCGGCGAGCTGCGGATAGCCGGCGTCGCGCAGCGACTCCGCCATGTCGAGCTTCGCGAACGCCTCGCTCCAGCGCGGGTCGTTCGCGGCGAACGGGACCTCCGGGTCCTTTACCTTGCCGCGCGCCCACTCGGCCACCTCGGGCGGGGTCGGCCGGCCCGCCGCCGCATAGACGCGCGCGATCGCCGCCACCGGGTCGGCCCTCAGCTCCTCGTTGCGGAGCAGCACATAACGGTCGCCGAACAGGACCCGGCCGTTCTGCCACGTGCTCTCGAACGTGTATTTCCAGACGAGCAGGATCCGCTCGAAGTTGGCGGGCTTGCGCATGTGCGAGTACTCGGGGCTCCGCAGGAGGATCCGCGAGAGCTGGCGGCTCGACCAGAGCTTGCGCTTCTCGCGCTCGGCGAAGAACTCGTCGGCGGTCGCGTAGGACCGGCTCCGGCTCTTGCCCATCATCATCGAGGCGGCGACCGCACGGGGGTCGCGAACGACGTGGATCAGGACCGAGTCCTCGGGAGCGATACCGCGGACCGCCTCGAGCTTGTCGTAGAAGCGGGTCTCCTTGATCATCACCGGCTCCTCGCGCTGGAGCAGCGTCCGCAGGAAGCCGGCGCAGTGCTCCGGCAGATCCGGCCCGATCTCGGCCTCCGGGTTGCCGGGGCCGCCGAGGTTGAAATCGGCGATGTCGAGCCCGGGCCAGTGGTGGTCGCGGTACTCGAGCCGCAGCCGGCGGGTCTCGGCGAAGGGATCGGTCTCGCGGGCGCCGCTGCCCCCTCCGGGGGTCTCGGA
>JADFCZ010000133.1 GCA_018263295.1 Conexibacter sp. | reverse complement strand
GAGCCGGATCCTCGAGCAGCGCGTCGTAGAGGATCGTCGTCCCCGACCGCCGCATTCCCTGCATGAGGATCGCCTGCGCCATCGCGCCGCGCAGGGTACGGGGATCAGTCGAGCGAGCGAGCGGTGATGCGCTCGTACGCCTCGCGGTACTTGGCGGTCGTGCCCGCGATCACCTCGGGCGGCAGCGCCGGGGCGGGCGGGGAGTGGTCCCAGCCCTGCTCGTTCAGGTAGTCGCGGACGAACTGCTTGTCGAACGACGCCTGGCCGCGGCCGGGCTCGTAGTCGTCGGCGGGCCAGAAGCGCGACGAGTCGGGCGTCAGGACCTCGTCGCCGAGGACGATCCGCTCGCCCGGGGCCGATCCGAGTTCGAACTTCGTGTCGGCGAGGATGATCCCGCGCTCGAAGGCATGGGTGCGGGCGTGCTCGTAGAGCTCGATCGAGATCCGGCGGAGGTCGTCCATCAGCTCGCGGGAGCCGACGATCTCGGCGGCCCGGTCGAAGTCGATGTTCTCGTCGTGCTCGCCGATCTCGGCCTTCGTGGCCGGCGTGAAGATCGGCTCCGGGAGCTGATCGGACTCCTGCAGGCCACCGGGGAGCTTGATCCCGCAGACGGACTGCGATTCCTTGTACTCCTTCCAGCCCGAGCCCGAGAGGTAGCCGCGGACGACGCACTCGACCGGGAACATCTCGAGCTTCTTGACCCGGATCGCGCGGCCTGCGACCTCGTCCGGAACTTCCTCGCTGATCAGGTGGTTGGGGACGATCTGACCGGTCGTCTCGAACCAGAAGATCGACATCTGGGTCAGGACCCTGCCCTTGTCGGGAATCGGTTCGGGGAGGACGACGTCGAAGGCGGAGATCCGGTCTGAGGCGACCATGATCAACTCGTCCCCGTCCTCGTAGATCTCGCGGACCTTGCCGCTGGAATGGAGCTGGAGTTCGTCGAGCGTGCCTGGCATGGCGCGAGGCTACCAACGGCCGCAAGTGGGGGCACGGAACCTGATCGCGAGCGGGGGGTCGCCGATGTGTCGCCCGCCCGGGACCGGGTAGCGCATGAGGGTGGCCGGAGGGAACCAGACGGATGAACCTCTCTCGGAGGTGCTGCCGGGCATCCTCCACTGGAGCGGCCCGCACCCGAACCACGGCGCGGTCGTCCACTCCCACTTCCTGACCGAGCAGCGGGTGGCCGTCGACCCGATCGCGGTCGACGGGATCGTCCCCGCGCTCGAGCGGGCGGGGGGCGTGGAGCAGGTGCTCCTCACCAACCGCCACCACCTTCGCGGCTCCGAGGATCTGGTGGCGGAGTTCGGAGCTTCCCTGCGCTGCCCGCGCCCGGGGCTGCACGAGTTCGAGACCCCCGAGAGCCCGGTCGTGATCGGCTACGGGTGGGGCGAGGAGCTCGCCCCCGGCGTCACCTCTCACGTCGTCGACGCGATCTCCCCCGATGACGGTGCCCTTCACATCGCGGTCGGCCCCGGCGCCCTCGCCTTCGCCGATGCCGTCGTCGCCGACGAGCAGGGCCTCGGCTTCGTGCCCGACTCGCTGATGGACGACCCGGCCGGCACCAAGGCCGGGATCCTCGGCTCTGTCCGCGGCCTGCTCGAGCTCGAGTTCGACGCCCTGCTGCTGGCGCACGGCGCGCCCGTTCCGGCCGGCGGCCGCCGGGCCCTGGCTTCGTTCGTGGAGTCGCCGCGAACCGCCCGGCTCGGCTGAGAACCGCCGGAGCCGATCGCCTAACGGAGCCCGGAGAGCCGGTCGAAGACCTCGCCCGCGTGGGTGAGGTAGGCGTTCGGGTCGAAGACGGCGTCGAGGTCGATCTCGGTGCCGGTGCCCTCCAGCGCCTCGGCGAGGAGGTCCCGGAACGGAGTCCGCGTGTCCCAGGCGCGCTGGGCGTTCTCCTGGACGAGGCGATAGGCGTCGTCGCGGACGAGCCCGGCGTCGATCAGCGCGGTCAGGGCGCGCTGGCTGTAGATCGCGCCGTGGGTGAGCTCGAGGTTCTCGCGCATGCGCTCGGTATGGACGGTCATGCCGCTGACGACCCGGGTGGCGAGGTGCTGCATGTAGTCGAGGCCGATCGTCGCGTCGGGGAGGATCACCCGCTCGGCGCCGGAGTGGGAGATGTCGCGCTCATGCCAGAGGGCGACGTTCTCGATTCCGGCCTGGGCGTAGCCGCGAAGCACGCGGGCGAGTCCGGTGATCCGCTCGGTCGTGATCGGGTTGCGCTTGTGCGGCATCGCCGAAGAGCCCTTCTGCCCCTTCCCGAACGGCTCCTCGACCTCGCGGACCTCGGTCCGCTGGAGGTTCCGGATCTCGGTCGCGAAACGCTCCAGGCCGGCGCCGGCGATCGCGACCGCCGCGAGCAGCTCGGCGTGGCGGTCGCGCGGGACGATCTGGGTCGAAGCGTCCTCGACGCCGATCCCGAGCCGCTCCATGACCGCCGCCTCGACGGTGGGGGGGAGCGAGGCGTAGGTGCCGACGGCGCCGGAGAGCTTCCCGAACCGGGTCGCCGCGAACGCGCGCTCGAGGCGGATGAGGTTGCGGTCCGCCTCGAACGCGAACCCGGCCAGCCGGAGGCCGAAGCTCGTCGGCTCGGCGTGGATCCCGTGGGTCCGGCCGACGCAGACGGTCTCGCGGTGCTCGAGCGCCCGCTCGACGAGTGCGTCACGGTAGGCGCGGGCGCCGGCGACGACGATCTCGCCGGCCGCCGCGATCTGCAGCGCGAGCGCCGTGTCGAGGACGTCGCTCGACGTCAGCCCGTAGTGGATCCAGCGGCCCTCGGGGCCGATCGAGGACGAGACGACGTCGACGAAGGCAGCGACGTCGTGATTGGTGGTCCGCTCCCGCTCCTCGACCGCCTCGACGGTGAAGCCCGCCCGCTCGCGGCAGGCGGCCGCGTCCGCGGCGGGGACGACGCCGGCCTCCCCCAGCGCCTCGGTGACGGCCAGCTCGACCTCGAGCCACCCCTCCATCTTGCGCCGCTGGGTCCAGACGGCGCCTATCTCCTCGCGGGTGTAGCGCGGGATCAAAGGTTGATGATCCGCGCCGCGTAGACGCCCGCGTTCTTGGCGCCGTCGACCGCCATGCACGCGACCGGCACGCCGGGCGGCATCTGCGCGACCGAGAGGAGCGAGTCCATCCCGCCGAGGTTCTTGCCGCTGATCGGGACCCCGATCACGGGCAGGCTCGTGTGTGCGGCCGCGACGCCCGGCAGGGCCGCGCTCATCCCGGCGCCGGCGATGATCACCTTGAGCCCGCGCATCTGCGCGGCCTTGCAGTACTCGGTGACGAGCTCGGGGGTCCGGTGGGCGCTCATGACCCGGACCTCGTAGCGGATGCCGGCCTCCTCGAGGGCCTTGCCGGCGGGCTGCATCTTCGGCTTGTCGTTGGCCGAGCCCATGATGATCCCGACGAGCGGCGAGTCGACTTCGATCTCCTCGAAGGCGGTCTCGACGTCGGGCATGACCTCGGGTTCGGCGCCGGCCGACCCGGGGGAGGGGACGTCGGTTCCGGTGGCGGGAGTGGGGGATTCGGCTTCGGTCATCGGGTCTCCTGGGTTGTTCGCTCGACTGCACGGGCCGCGATGTCGGTGCGGATCTGCCGGCCGCCGAAGGTGATCAGCTCGGCCGCATCGTATGCACGCTCCCGAGCGGTCGCGGCGTCCGCTCCGAGCGCGGTCACGTTGAGCACCCGGCCGCCGGCGGTCACGAGCCTGCCGCCTTCGATCGCGGTGCCCGCGTGGGTGATCTCGGCACCCGTCGCCGCGGCCGCCTCGACGCCCTCGATGACGTCGCCCTTCGACGAGCTCTGCGGGTAGCCGCGCGAAGCCAGCACCAGCGTCACCGCCCAGTCGGGCGTGAACTCGGCCTCGACCCCCGCGAGTCCGCCCGGCTCGCGGGCGGCCGTGCAGAGGTCGACCAGGTCGGAGCGCAGCCGCGGCAGCACCGCCTGCGTCTCGGGGTCGCCGAAGCGGCAGTTGAACTCGAGGACCCTGGGGCCGTCGGCGGTGAGCATCAGTCCGGCGTAGAGGACGCCGTGGAAGGGGATGCCGCGCTCGGCCATCAGCCGGACGATCGGCTCGTGGACCTCGGCGACCGTCCCGGCGACCGCGTCGGCGTCGATCCCGGGCACCGGCGAGTAGCTGCCCATTCCGCCCGTGTTCGGGCCCAGGTCGCCGTCGAAGATCCGCTTGTAGTCCTGGGCCGGAGCCAGCGGCACGACGTTGGTGCCGTCGCAGAGGGCGAGCATCGAGAGTTCCTCGCCCTCGAGGAACTCCTCGATCAGCACCTGGGTGGCGCCGAAGCGCTGCTCGGTGAAGAAGGCCTCGACCGCCGCCGTCGCCTCCTCGCGGTCGGCGGCGATGATCACGCCCTTGCCCGCGGCGAGCCCGTCGGCCTTGAGCACGACCGGATAGGCGCAGCCGGCGAGGTGGGCGAGGGCCTGTTCCTTCGACGCGGCGAGCTCGTGCTCCGCCGTCGGGACGCCGGCCTCCTTCATCGCCTGCTTGGCGTAGAGCTTCGAGCCCTCGAGCCGGGCCGCGCCGCCGCTCGGCCCGAAGGCGGCGATCCCGGCGGCCTCGAGCTCGTCCGCGAGCCCGGCCACGAGCGGCACCTCCGGCCCGATGACGACGAGGTCGGCGCCGATCTCCTGCGCGGCCGCGACGACGCCGGCCTCCGCCGCGGCGAGCTCGGCGTCGGCGGCGATCCCGGCGTTGCCGGGCGTGCAGAACAGTTCCGGTTCGCGGGACGAGCGCGCGAGCGCGCGGACGATCGCGTGCTCGCGGCCGCCGCCCCCGACGACCAGGATCCTCATCGCGCCGCTCCCGGACGGGCGTCGGCGCTCACAGGGATCCGGCGAAGTCCTCGCTCGGGATCGCCGCGAGCGTCTCGTTGACGGTCGTGCCGCGCGAGCCGAGCTCGATCGACGCCTTCGCCATCGCCTCCGGGGTGTCCGCCTCGACGACGCTCACGAAGTCGTAGCGGCCGAGGGTCGCCCACTGATGGTGGACCGTGAGGCCGATCTGCTCCATCTCGCGGTTCACCTCGGCGATCCGGTTCGGGTTGTTCTTGATCGTCTTGACGCCTTCGCTGGTCAGCTTCGTCAGCAGGATGAAATGGGCCAAGGTCTTCCTCCTCGGGTTGCGGTCGGTCGATGCCTCGCGCCATTTCTCTCACGTCCGCCGTTCCGCTGCAAGCCGACCCCCCCCGCGGGCGTCGCTCAGGCGGGGCGGCGGGCGCTGCCGACGATCAGGGGCCGCACGATCGGCGCCGCCTTCGGGATCGTCTCGTGCTCGACCGTCTCGACCTCGAGCGGTGAGGCGGCGAGCGCGCCGAGGGTGTCGCGGTT
>JADFCZ010000132.1 GCA_018263295.1 Conexibacter sp. | reverse complement strand
CGTGCAGAGGACGAGCGTCGAGACGACGGTGTCGGCCGAGGCGTCGGGGAGCGGCAGCCGGTCGGCGGGCGCCTCGATCACGGTCGCATTCGTCCGGGCACGCTCGCGGAGCCGCTTCGCCATCGGCGGGAACGGCTCAGTGAGGATCAGCTCGCCGACGGCTTCCGGATAGTGGGCGAAGTTGAGGCCGGTCCCGGCGCCGAGCTCGACGGTGCGCCCGCGGGCCCGAGCGAGCAGGGCGCGGCGCCGCTCCCGCATCCCGGCCTCCTCGCTCTCGGCGAGCGCGCGGTCGTAGATCCGGGCGAAGGCGCGGCCCCAGGTCGCGTCGTAGGCGCGCCGCCCGATCCCCATCAGCCCGCCTCCAGCAGCGCCGGGATCGTGTCGCGGCGGTAGTCGAAGATCCGGGTCAGATCGCGGCGGACGAGCAGGTGCTCGGCGAGCGTCCCGAGAAACCCGAAGCGGTGCCCGTAGCGGACGAGGTCGACCATCCTGGTGCGGCCGGGCCCCGCCGCCTCGAAGGTGTGGGTGTGGTGCCAGAGCGCGTAGGGGCCGCGGAGCTGACGGTCGACGAACCCGAGTGGCGGGTCCCACTCCTCGATCCGGGTGAGCCACGAGACGGCGAGCCCGTGCAGCCGCAGCCGGTAGCGGATCAGCGCGCCCTTGCGGACGTCGATCGGCGTCGGGCTGGTGATCCGGAACCGGAGCAGCGGCGGGGTGATCTCCTCGAGGTTCTCGGCCCGCGAGAAGAACTCGAAAGCGCGCTCGACCGGGACGTCGAGGATCTGCTCGCGCCGCAGTATGCGCTCCCTCATCCGGGTCCCTCCGCGATCAGCTCCTCGAGGTCGGCCGTGGTGTTCTCCCAGCTCAGCTCCTCGCGACGCCGCCGGGCGCCGGCGGCGAGCTCGGCACGGAGCTCGGGGTCGGCGATCCGCTCGATCGCCGCAGTCAGCGCCTCGACGTCGGGCGCGAAAGCGGGGATGCCCGACCGCGGCGCCCGGCCGTCCGGCACGCCGGGGACGAGCAGCCCGTTGACGCCGTCGACCACCACCTCGTTCATCGGCGGATTGTCGTTGGTCAGGATCGGAACGCCCAGGGCGGTCGCCTCGAACAGGTGCAGGCCGAGGCCCTCCCACCGGCTCGGGGCGAGGCAGACGTCGGCGGCGGCGAACATCCGCAGGTACTCGTCGGTCGGCAGGTCGGCCGTGATCACCTCGACCCGGCGGTCGCGCCGGCCGAACCTCGAGCCACCCCGGATCATCCGCTCGACCTGCTTCCGCTGTCGTTCGACCTGCGCCTTGAGGACTAGCCGCAGCCGCGGATCGCCGGCGGCCCGGAACGCGGCGATCGTCTCGGCGAGGGGCTTGCGCTTGGACATGAAGCCGCCGGGGAAGAGCAGGGAGACCGATTCACCGTCGGGTTCAGATGACTGCGCATATGTGCTCCGGGCCTTCGGCCCGTCCTCCATATGCGGTCCAGCTTCGGGAGCGGCGGTGCCGGAATCACGGCCACCTCCTCGGGCCTCGCCCTGCGGGGGTGCCGGGGA